>JASLXI010000040.1 GCA_030740415.1 Dehalococcoidia bacterium | reverse complement strand
TATTCCCCGGTCAAACCCGGTCAAAGCTTCCTTCACTGCCGCCAACGCCCGAGAAATTGAAGCGCAGGGTGGGTATTACCTCCCCGTCCCGGGCTCGACACAGTGCCTCTATCACAGGAGAATCCATGTGCTCACCAAACAGAGAATGCGGATGGCAGAGAATCGCTGCTGGAAAAGGTCCTTGCAAGCCCGTCGGAAGGGTGACTACTCCTGCGAGCGTTATCCTACGTCCTTTGAATGCGATGCTCTGTTATCTCATTTCTGTGTGAGCCAACGTTGGAAGAAACCCGCTACGAGTTCTCCAACCTCGCTCTCCCTACCTCGAAAGAAGTGGTCTGCCCCAGGGATTACGTGCATCTCCGGAGGAGTTGTAAGCCTGCTCGATAACTCACTGAACTGGTCAGTCGGCATGAGCCGATCTTGGTCTCCAACCACAAATTGCATGGGCAGAGATGACCTCCGTTCCAAGTCGTCATCGAAGTCTACTCGAGTGCGGGCCACCACAGAGAGTGCCTTGGGCAAATCATTCTTGAGAGATGCCTTCATGGCAACTCCCGCTCCGAATGAGTATCCTGCCAGCCCCACGTTGCCTTGCTTTATTTCTTCCTGGGCAGCCAGGAAGCTGAGCGCAGCCAGGGCATCCTCTATCTCTCCTTTTCCTTCGTCGTAAGTACCCTGACTTCCTCCCACGCCGCGGAAGTTAAAACGCAGGGTAATTAGTCCTACCTGGATTAGACTACAACAGATGCCCATCACCACGTTGTTACTCATATCTCCGCCCATTTGAGGATGAGGATGACATATCACCACCCCAAGATGAGGATTCTTATCTTGGGGTAGGTGTAGATAGCCTTCCAATATTCCTACGGGACCGTGGAAAGTTACATGTGTCAAGTATTCTTCTCTGATTCCATACTCCAGTGGAGCCATCGGAATTGCTAGTGTCGGGTTCCAATTCCTCGCTCCACATTTTATGGACGGCCTGATTATACCCCCTCCCATAGAATGTGTATGGTAGGTGTGCGAAAACATATATACGGAGCAGGAGGATTGGTGAGACTCTCTACGTGAATCACTGACTAACAGAAAACTCCGCGGGAAGGGTGTTCATCATCCTCTCTACGGTAATTCTCGGAATTAAGATGCGCCCGCGCTCGCTCAGTCGCACACAGGAGATCTGACCCTTACGCACCGCGTCGTATACCGAGTCCGTGCTGAGACCTAACTGCTGAGCAACCTCTTTGACCGACAGCGCCAACTTATCACTGTTCATTGTTAGTCCTCCCAACCTCGGATGGAATATTGCCCGAACATAATAGCACAGATGTTCTCCTGTGGCAAGCGAGGAACACAGAGTGAGGCAAAATAAGCCGATAGATGCATGCCGTGGGCCGAAAGACTAATCTCGGTCAGTAATGTCCATGAAACGAAGGAAGGGTCGAAGAATCCACCTGAGAGGCGCGGTTATTCTGTATAGTGTCCTGTCGATAATGGAGGCGACTGAGGGTGGACAGTAATAGATCGAAAGCCACGTAATTATACCAGCCACAGCGGCAAGGCCTATATTCAATATCACATCTCCCATACCTAAAGCATACCACGAACTTCAGCAGGAAGGAAATTGCCTTGCACGACTCGCGCCACAGGATGCATGCCCTATTGTGTTCCTATTAATCCCTATACAAGAAAATGGCAATCACAGAGCTCCCCAGGAACAAGGCACCGCTGAAGTAGCTGGCCGGGGGAACGGCCAGGAAGAAGCACGCTACCGCAGCAATAAATGGATACAGCGAAGCATCTCTGGAGGGCTCTTTTAGTGCCAAGGTTAGCAATGCAGACAAGAGTCCCCACCCGGCAGTTGCGGCAGCAATCAGTTCAGCACCGGTCAGTGTCATAGCAGCATTGAGGCAGGAATGAGAGTATCTCGTTGTCTCCTATCTGAGAATGGCATGCCCAGCAGTGTGCCGGATATTGGACGCGATTATATCACTGAGACCCATTAAGCGCATTACCCAAACATTAGCCTTCGCCATGAGAACTCGTAGGGCAGGCTGAGGTTTTTCAAGGTGTGCTCATTCTCTTTACACACGGGAGATGGACCCCTCTGTGGCGGCGGAAGTAGCGTGGTGTCCATCCTTTCGCATGTCGAACCCAGGACAGGGTCACTGAGAGGCGTGGCTGCCTGAAACCCAAAGGATACTAGAAATGTCCTGAGTGACCTTGGTATTAACTTGGCTTTGAGTCTCAGCACCTCGATTTCCAGATTTGCTCTCGATTCTAGCCTTGCTTTTGTTTTGGCCACTCAGGACAATCCCATTGTATAATGGCCTCGGAAAAGCTCTGTTGAGCAATGGCCTAATGAATCTTGGGGCAATGTTCCGGGGCCTGAGTCGTGCCATTTTCGCAGCCTCAACCTCACATCCTGTGGATGCAGGGACCTACGGTGTTTTGCATTACTGTCGAATACAAGAGCTTGCGACGGATGATAGCCTAGGGTTCTGAAGATTCCAAAAACTACCGCGGGGTATGTGGAGCCCAGAGGTTTGGCAAACATGGTATGCCCCCGAGATGCGGGTATCCTGTGTTATGAAACTCCAACCTGTCATTCTTCGTGCTGGCATAGGCGCCTTGCCGGTCTTAGTGCTGGACACAACTTAAATTGCGCCGTACTCTGATTGGGTGGCCCCAAGTTCATTCTCGGGTATCTCCTGTTAGGGAGCACACCTCAATAACGTGAATATACCTCGTAGGGTCTTACTGGTTTCAATGCTCGTGGGATTTTGCCTTTTTGGAGACTCCCTCCTGTACTCGGTTCTTCCGGCCAATGTTAATTCTTTTGGCCTAAAGGTCGGATTCGTAGGCGTAATACTCAGCGCGAATCGCTACATTCGTCTTATCTCGAACACCTGGGCCGCATGGGTTTACGACCGCATTGGACTGAGAGTGCCACTGACCATGGCGGTTCTGGGTACTGTGATATCTACCTCTATATACGGATTAAGCCGGGGCCTGTGGCCTCTGCTGCTCGCCCGTATCCTATGGGGTATATGTTTCTCATTCCTTCGCTTGGGTGGATTGCTTACAGTGCTTGATGAGAGCACCGATCGCAACCGAGGTATGCTTATCGGAGTGTTCAACTCCGTCTGGCGCACAGGGAGCCTGATTGGCGTGGTTCTGGGGAGTATGCTCACCGACACTATCGGCCATCGGACGACTTTCCTCTTATTCTCTGCTGCCTCAGCATTCGGCCTGCTTATGGTGCCAATGCTCTCAGGAGCAAGAATCTCATCACCGCAATCCTTTGCCACCAAGCTAGGTCAACAACGGTCAAAATCAACCACTACCTATTGGGCCAGAACGAACTGGCAAAGATTGTTCTGGAAGCTCACCGTGGCGGAATTGCCTCCTGAGAACCACAACCTTAGACTCCCTCTCCTCATTGTAGGGCTGACCAAATTTGCTAACGGTCTTGCTGCACAGGGGCTTGTTGGTGCAACTCTTGGGTTCTACTTGCAGAGTCACCTGGGCGACGAGGTTCAGCTTGGTGGAATTACCCTGGGAGTAACTACTATAACAGGCCTATTGCTAGGAGGTCGCTTCCTGACCGACCTTATGGCAGTCCTCTTGGGCCATATTTCCGATCGGCTGGGAAGGCAAGTAATGGTCTACATCGCTACACCTGCCTCTATTGGCCTGCTGCTGCTGCTCGCCTATTCACCTGTGGTAGCACTCCCCATTGCTGCTCTGCCGGTTCTGTTCCTAGCAGGTACAGCCATATCAGTATCTCTTGACGCTTCTGCTGGCGACCTTGCTCCCCACGACCTCAGAGCACAAGTGTTGGGCAGATATACGACATGGGCCGATCTGGGGTCTGCCAGTGGCCCTCTGTTGGGGTTTGTTGCAGTCTCAGCTGTCGGGCTATCTACTTTGTACTCCGGAGCTGCCGCCATCCTGGTTGCTACGCTGGCAACCTACACATACGTGATGAGGCGGTCCACAACTAGGGCGAGCGATCACCTATGAAACTATGAAAGGAATCCCAGAAGTATATAGATACCAATCTCATACTTTCAGGGGATCCTAGGACCAGTGAAAACTACCGTGCGACATCCGGGAGGCCTGTATGAATCGGAAAGAGGAAAACCTCCCTAGGTAGGAGTGCCCTTAAGCAGTTGGACTTTCGATGGCATTATCTGCCTCCTGATTGCACAATCAACCATAGGGCCTTTCAAGCGCCACGCACTCACGAGAACCGACCAGTAGCACGCGTGCACCTGTACGCTCGACTCCCGTCACGGGGCATGGCTCTGTAACGTGGCCACACAGATGTCCGCCAGACACGCAATCACCCGTTTCAAAGAATTGGCGGGAGTGGGAGGGAGTCGAACCCACCGTAGACGCCGTAGGGCGCCCACCAACGGATTTGAAGTCCGCGAAGCCCACCAGAGCCCATCCACTCCCGGGATCTGAGTCTCTTAATAAAAAAGCCTCTCCCGCTCCTACTTCAAAACGGGAAAGGCCTCTTAGAGACGCTTCCTACAGCGCAGAGTCTAGGCGCTTCTTGATCACTGCCTTCGGTACGGCGCCCACTACCTGGTCGATGGGACTACCTCCTTTGAACACAAGCAACGTGGGAATGCTTCTGATACCATATTTCATAGCAGTCTGAGGATTGACGTCAACGTCCACTTTGGTGAATTTTATCTTCCCATCGTACTCATCGGCCAGATCATCCAACACGGGAGCGACCATCTTGCAGGGTGCACACCATTCGGCCCAGAAGTCTACCAATACCGGTGTCTCGGCTTCCAGTACCTCCTGCTCAAAATCACTGTCCGTTACGTGCCTGGGTGCGGTCATATCAGTTCCTCCTCGCGCTTAGCGATAACATTTTCTACTACTTTAGATTCCACTTGTGCCTTAAGGGTACAAATATTCTCTGTGGTCTTGCAAAGACTAATGAGGAGGAGTGTAAGGCTCTCAATTCCCTTCGTCAACCATCGCCGAGAAGGCGAACAGCTGCATTCAGCCTGGTCAGGCACCTGTCCCGACCCAGAACTTCCATAGTCTCGAATAAAGGCGGTGCCACCTTGCGCCCCGTCACCGCCACACGAATTGTCCCGAAGAGTTGGCCTGTCTTTACTCCCCGCTCCGCGGCCAGTGGTCTAAGCCCGCCCTCTAGGTGTTCTGCAGACCAAGTCTCCAAATCCGTTACACACTGCAACGCCGCTTCCAGTGCATTGCCAGTACCATCGCTATCCATGCCCGATTGGATAAGGAGATCGGCTGAATATTCCATGTCCTCCAGAAAGAAGAAGTCCATCAGCTGTGTAACCTCGCTCAAGGTCTTAAGTCGTTCCTGTACCAGGGGCATTATGGTGCCTACATACTCCTCTGATATAGGCCGCTGCACCTCAGAAGGCAACGTCTCTTCCAAGAGCTTCACTGCACGCTGTGCCAGGGCGTTGTTGCTCATCTGTCTGATGTACATCCCATTCATCCAAGTGAGCTTTTCCAGGTCAAAGATGGCCCCAGCCTTCCCAATACGTTCTGTGGAGAAGTGCGTTATCAGGTCTGCCTGCGAGATTATCTCGGTATGGTCGTCCAGAGACCATCCCAGAAGCGCCAGGAAATTGAGCACGGCCTCCGGGAGGAACCCCTCGTCCCTATAGTGGAGCACAGACACAGCGCCGTGGCGCTTGCCCAGTTTGGATCGGTCCGGGCCAAGGATGATGGGAAGGTGAGCAAAGATGGGTGTCTGATATTCAAGCGCATTGTACAGGAGCACATGCTTGGGCGTGCTCGAGACCCATTCGTCGGCACGTATGACATGAGATATCTGCATACGGGTGTCGTCCACCACGTTGGCTAAATGGTAAGTCGGATAGCCGTCCGATTTGAGGATTACGAAGTCGTCCATTGCCTGGTGGGCAAAAGTGATATCGCCTCTTATCAGATCATTGAAGGTGGTCTCACCCTCAAGGGGCATCTTGAACCGAACTACCCGGGACACTTCCTGGGTTTCCCGTGAGACGCGCTTCTCTTCGCTGATCTCGCGGCATAGACGGTCGTATCCAGGAGGCTGTTTACGGTCTGTTTGACATTGTCGCATCTCCTGAAGCCTCTGGGGTGAGCAATAGCAGTGGTAGGCATACCCATTGCTTAACAGTGAATCAGCTGCTTCCTGGTACAAATCTAAGCGTTGCGACTGGACGTAGGGGCCGTATTTGCCTCCTACCTCCGGGCCTTCGTCCCAGTCCAGCCCCAGCCATTTGAGAGCGTCGAGGATGGCGTCCAAGGCCCCGTCCACTCGGCGAGCCACGTCAGTGTCCTCAATGCGGACAATAAACGTCCCACCCATATGCCTGGCGAACAGCCAGTTGAAAAGGGCTGTACGGATGTTGCCCACATGAGGTTCGCCAGTGGGACTTGGTGCATATCTGACTCTGACCTGGTCTGCCACGTTTTCTCAGGACCTCTCTGCAAGTTGGCCAGAGGCCCTTTCGGCAAGAACCTCGGTCTCACTCCCACGCAGTTTGACCAGAACCGCCTCCAGGTCCACTGGCAATGGAGAGCTAAACTCAATATACTCTTCCGTCGCGGGCAATCGAAGCCCCAGGACGTGGGCGTGGAGAAATTGACGGCCAAGACGTGGGCTTTTCCCACCGTATAGGGTATCTCCAGCCAATGGATAGCCCAGGGATGAGAAGTGCACTCGTATCTGGTGGGTTCTTCCAGTCCTTGGGAATGCCTCCACTAGTGTATATCCTGGGAGTCGTTCCAGTAAGCTGTAGGAGGTCTCCGCCTCCCTTCCTCCATCCACCACGGCCATTCGCTTGCGGTTCCGAGGGTCTCTCCCGATGTGGGTCCTTATGGTTCCCTCCGCTGGCTCAAGGTATCCCGTGGCTAAAGCTATATACACTTTACGTATTTCTCGTTCCTTTATCTGTCTCGAAACATTCTCATGGGCACGGCGGTTCTTCGCCACCACCATCAGGCCGGAGGTGTCCTTGTCTAGACGGTGTACAATTCCAGGCCTCAAGCCTTCCTCAGCTCGGCTGAGTTCTGGTAGCCGCGTAAGAAGGGCATTGACCAGGGTGTCCTGGGGATG
>JASLXI010000003.1 GCA_030740415.1 Dehalococcoidia bacterium | reverse complement strand
AATAATAACTATGTCTAACCAGTTCATACTACGCTCTTACTATATGCCTCCGTTCGCAACAGGTTACGGCAGTTTAGCATAGGAGTGTTGGCCTAGCAAAGCTGGCCGTTCGTCCCATGAACGGTGAATTGAGTACCATCTAGACCATCTGTCACATAGGCTGTAGAGTGCCCTAAAGCCTCTTGGAGACTTCCAGCACTTTTTGTGCCGCTCGATAATCCCTCAGCCCGCCGCGGAGAATCGGTGGAACAAGATAGATATTGGTAACCCCCTCAGCGACAAATTGGTATATCAGTTCAGTGGCTATGTCCGTCCCAACGCGACCTTTGTCCAGATCTCGTCTAATTCCCTCGGGCACCTCTCCAAAGATGAGACCCTTGGCGTCGAGCACCTGCAACCCAAGAAAGAGAGGAGAGGAGAGCCTCTCTCCAGCCACGAATTCATAGCTCTCCTTGAACCGCTCTACCTGCTCGAGATGGTATACGGGCTGGGTGACGAAGAAATCGGCACCGGCGATGGCCTTCCGATAGGTCAGCCCTGCTTCCCTATCGATGTCCCGACCCAGGTCAATGGTGGCTCCCACACAGAAGTCCGTGGACGATCTCAGCTTCAGCCCTCTGTAATCCATACCCCGGTTCATGGATTTTGTAGCCTCTATAAGGCCCGTGGACGTGAAGTCGCTGACGTCTTTGACGATAGCGAGGTCCTTTTCGGTGAAGCTGTCCCCTCCTACCACAATGACGTTATCCAACCCAAGCAAACTGGCCCCCAGCAGGTGGTTCTGGATAGCCAGCTTGTTCATGTCCCTTGTAGCGAGAGTGAAGACCACGTCCTTCCCTACCCGTTGTTTGATAGAGTAGGCAGCCATAACTGGATCCACTCGGACAGATTTTCCTGGGCTATATGCCACACACAAAAAATCGGCATCCACGGAGCACGCTCCGTCCAGGAGGGTAGGGTTTGCTCCTCTTGGAGGAGACAAATCACATATGAATACCGTACCGTCCCTAGCTTCACTACACCTTTCGGTGACCTTTGCCATGGCGAGCTCCCTCAGTGTGGTCTATTGCATCGTCTGATGGTAGTACCACCAGCATTGCGCTCATTCTACAGGGGCATTTCCCAAGAATACAATGGCCTCCCTAAGTTGCCCGAGGGTGCGACACTCACGCACAACAATCCTACACTCGGGCGATGACCTTACATGCCCTGGACATGACGAGAGATTCTTGGGTGATTAGGGAATCGCTGCGTGAAGTGCCACTTTACAGCCGTGCGCAGTGGCATTACAATACAGCCAGCTGAGGGAAGCTGCACGCAGTTCACCTCTCAGTTTTTTTTGCGTCCGGGAGGGGTCTTGTGCCAGAGAAAGGTAGCTATCTCACAAAAAGAGGTCTCGAAAGGCTAGAGGCAGAGTTGGACGCGCTTCGTACGGCTCGACGTCAAGAGGTGGCAGATCGTATTCAGACTGCGAAAGAGCTTGGAGGCACCGTGGACAACGCTGAGTACGACGACTCCAAGAATGAGCAGGCCTTCGTTGAAGGACGCATTCTCACATTAGAGCGGATTACCGGCAACGCCATCATTATTGGTGGGGATGTCGCCCACTCCGATGAGGTACAACTGGGCGGTCATGTTACTCTTCTGAATCAGAATGGAGATGAGGAAGAGTACACCATAGTAGGCAGCGCTGAGTCGGACCCTGTCCAGGGACGTATCTCCAACGAATCTCCTGTGGGCAAGGCTCTGCTGAACAAAAAGGTGGGGGAGGATGTACAGGTCAAAACGCCTGCCGGAACCGTCACTCTCACGATTTCAAGTATTAGCTAGTCACAAAGTGGGGTACACCACACCATCATGGCCAGAAAAGGCGGAGACCTCCTCCTCAGCCGGCGGGAGAAGTTCCAACGACTGAGAAGTAAAGGCATAGAACCCTTCCCTAGTCGCTACCGCCGCACCCACACTATAGGAGAGGCGGTAGAGCTTTTCAGGTCCCAGGAGGCCGAGGAGGGCGCACAGGCCCGCACTGCTCAGGTGTCGCTGGCAGGGCGTATCGTATCGTTAAGGGGCATGGGCAGGGCCACATTCCTGAACATGCAGGACGCCTCGGGTCACATTCAGGTACATCTGAGGCGAGACATCCTTGAGCAGGACTATGAGCTGGCCCGGGACTTGGACCTGGGAGATTTTCTCGGGGCTTCAGGTCCTCTGTTTCTGACCCATACAGGCGAGATAACGGTGGAGGCCAGCCAGATCACCTTTCTTGGCAAAGCTATGCGTCCGCTTCCTGAGAAATGGCATGGGCTGTCGGACGTAGAGACTCGCCATCGTCAGAGATACCTCGACCTTATTACCAACGAGGAAGCCAGGCACAATTTCCAGGTGCGGAGCAGAATCATCGGGACCATGCGCCGTTTCTTGGATGCCCAGGGCTTCATGGAGGTGGAGACTCCCGTGCTGGTGCCCGTAGCCGCAGGTGCCATGGCTCAACCCTTTGCCACGCATCACAACTCCCTGGACCGGGATCTATATCTCCGCATTGCCACCGAACTCTACCTGAAGCGTCTCATCGTAGGAGGCCTAGACAAGGTATACGAGATTGGCCGGGTATTTCGCAATGAGGGCATCGACCAGGACCACAATCCCGAGTTCACTCTCTTGGAGAGCTACGAAGCGTATGCCGATTACAACGATGTGATGGCCCTGGTGGAGCAGATGGTATCCGCCGTGGCCCATGAGGTACTGGGTACAACGAAGGTCCAGTTCGGTGAAAATGTTATCGACTTCGCACCTCCATGGAGGAGGCTCTCCTTGAGGAAAGAGGTGCAAAGTTCCACGGGTATAGATTTCCAGGACTTCCAGGATGTCGTTGCCCTTGAAGAGAAGATGAGGTCCATCGGTATCTCGGTGGATGGACGTAGCAGTCGTGGAAGGCTCATAGATAAGCTTGTCACGGCCACAGTGGAGCCTCAGCTTATCCAGCCCACCTTTCTCCTTGACTACCCTCTAGAGATGTCCCCCCTTGCCAAGCAGAGGTCTGACGATCCTTCCCTAGTGGAGCGGTTCGAAGGGTTCGCGGGAGGAATGGAGATAGCCAACGCCTTCAGCGAGTTGAACGACCCCGAAGAGCAGAGGCAGCGGTTCATGGACCAAGAGGACATGCGAAAGAAAATGGAACTGGACGAGGACATGGACCGTTTGGACGAGGACTACCTCCTAGCTCTTGAGCATGGTATGCCTCCCACCGGCGGCCTAGGCATGGGCATAGATCGTTTGGCAATGCTGTTGACAGGTCAGGAATCCATTCGAGAGGTCATTCTGTTTCCTCAATTGAGGGAGAGATAGTGCTCTCATGCTCAGTATAGAGTTCATACGACATGACCCGGACGTGGTAAGAGAGGCATTGGAGAGAAGGGGTGAGGAGGCCCCTCTGGAAGCGATCCTATCTCTGGATGTCCAACGTCGCACTCACCTCACCGAGTTAGAGACGCTCAGGGCCAATCGCAATCAGGTCAGCAAGGAACTGGGGCGTATGTCTGAGAGGCCCGCCCACCGCGTGGAAGAGATGCGTCAGACGGGAGACCGCATCAAGGCGCTGGAGGAGCAAGTAAGAGAGTTTGAGGCTGCCCTGGATGAGGAGCTGCTCAAGCTGCCCAACCTGCCCCTTCCAGACGTGCCGCCAGGCATAGATGAGTCGGGCAACGTGGTGGTTCAGAACTGGGGCGAGCCCCGTGATTTCAGCTTTTCGCCCCTTCCCCACTGGGACCTGGCAGAAAGCCTTGACATCATCGACTTTTCCAGGGGAGCAAAGCTCTCAGGGTCCCGTTTTTTCACCCTCAGCGGTGCAGGGGCCAAGCTTCAGCGCGCCCTCATATCCTGGATGATAGACCTGCACGTACAGGAGCATGGATACAGGGAAGTCTACGTTCCGTACATGGTGCGCCGGGAGACGATGGTGGGCAGCGGCAATCTCCCTAAATTCGAGGACAACCTGTACCACGATGATGAAGACGACCTTTGGCTCATTCCTACGGCGGAGGTTCCCCTCACAGGCCTGCACAGAGACGAAATACTGGAGCCGGCCTCCCTTCCCATCCATTACGTGGCCCATACGCCGGCCTTTCGACGTGAAAAGGCCGCCGCCGGCAAGGATACCCGCGGCATCAAACGGGTCCACCAGTTCGATAAGGTGGAGATGTACAAGCTGGTGGCTCCGGAGACGTCTGGAAAAGAGTTGGAGACGTTGCTGAGCGACGCGGAGGAGGTATGCAAGCGTCTGGATATCCCTTACAGGGTGCTCCAACTGTGTGCGGGGGACATGAGTTTCCCATCCGCCAAGTCCTTCGACCTAGAGATGTGGGCCCCTGGCTGCCAGGAGTGGCTTGAGGTGAGCTCCTGCTCCAACTGCACCGACTTCCAGGCCCGGCGGTCTAACATCCGCTTCAGGCCTCAGACAGGTGCTCGACCCCAGTTTGTTCACACACTCAACGGCTCGGGCCTAGCTCTTCCCAGAGTGCTTATAGCCGTAATGGAGAACTATCAACAGCCCGATGGTTCCATTCTAGTGCCCGAAGTGCTTCGATCATACATGGGCCAGGAAGTGATAGGCCCCTGATGAGAGGACGAGTATCGAACGACACTCCGGTCTAGGCGAGACAGGTATGTACATAGGAATTACGAGTATGAGACAAGATCATGCCCCTTGGCATAACCGTTATCATCGATGATCTCCCAGATGCACTGGCTGGGGTAGGAGAGACCCTGGGCAACGCCGGTATTAACACAGGCGAATACTGTTCCTTTCTTGTTGGGGGTCAGAGATCCCTCCCCATCGTCCACCAGGAAGTGGAGGGGTCTGACGAGTGCTCTTCAGGAAAGTAGCGTTGAGATAACGCAGGAACGGGAAGTGCTGACTGAGGACATGGAGAACAAGCCCGGTACGCTGGTCGAAGTGGTACGTCGCGTCGCGGGCGCGGGGGCAACACAGACATGGTCTACATGGACACCAACTCGGGGCTGGCAATAGCTACCTACGACCTGGAAAAGGCACGTTCTGCCGTATAAGACACGGAGGCCCAGACAGCGCGAAGTCTCTTAGGGTTTACGGCCGTCTTATCTGCTCTACTGTCTAGCTTCTACTATGATCGCCTGGATGTCCGAAGTGCCAACGTTCTCCACTCAGTGTGTCCAGTCCTCGTGCCACATCACGTGCCCATCGAGTAGATCGGCCTCCATCGCATCTCCACTCGGTAGGTGGATCTTGCCTGCCACCCTTAATAAAGTAGAACGTGTCAGAGGGGTAGGACTGTCCCACATTCGTCTCACCGGCACTTAGGTTCATCTCCAGCACACGCACTTGCTCGTTTTCCGTCAGCACCTTGTAGATCTTCGATGATACCTGGGCAAAGGTTTATGAATGTCGTTGCTCTTTCTAATAATTCTCGTTCCTCTTATCTAAGTGGCAGTAATAGCAAGCGGGAGGAGCTGGCTCCTCCCGCTTGCCTTATGACGTTGCCTAGACCCACCTCAGGGGCAGGTTAAAACAAGACTCGCTGTTACTCTGCTGCCAGGGCCGAATCGACATTGGCAATAATTTCTGCAGCATTGTCGCCGGTGATCCACGTGGTCCAGACGTCCTTATTCTCTCTCAGATAGTGGATGGCCACGTCGCGGAACTCAGCGTCGTTCTCGTTCTTCCAAGTCTCCAAAGCGCCCAGATTGAGGGCCCCTATGAACACGTTGGCCAGGAAATCGGTCACCTCGGGTGCCCGCTCCACTAGGCCACCGTACACGGCGGTGTGAACGTCGTTTATGGGGTAGGCGCATCCCGCTGTGGACTCGTAAGGGGTTGACTCCACCCCGATGTCCAGAGCGTCCTGGCACTCCTGGGTCCACTCTGGCTCTTCCAGCCGGACTAGTCCCTGTTCAACGACGATGGTGGTCGGCTCCCAGTAGTAGGAGAGGACGGGCTCGCCGGCGAGAACGGCTCCTGCTATAGCAGCATCCAGTGCCCCTGCCGTTCCGGGCTCTGCCACGTCGAAGGTGTCATACAAGCCGTAGGCGAACCACTTGGCCCGGTTGATCTTCTGGCACTGCCAGCCGATGATGCAATTATAGACCACGCCCTTGCTGGGGTTCTCGGGATTTGTGAACAGGTCTACGTACTCTGGCAGATCCGTCACGGACACCAAGCCGGGGTTTGCCTCGGCGACGTAGTCGGGTATGTAGAACCCCTGAGCCGAGTTTTCCAGTATCTGCCCAGGGCTGCTGTTGTCGACGTTGTCCGCAGTCCCGGCCAAATCCACGACGTTACCGGCGGCGGTCTCCTCATTATACCAGTCCATGATGTTTTGCCGCCACAATTCCATGTTCACTTCCATCTCACCAGTGGGAAGGGCAACCAGCATGGTGCCAGTGACTCCCACCACAAATTCTACGGGATACTCATAGCCGTGCTCTATAATGTATGCAGGGATGCGGGTATTGAGTTCGATGGATGTCCAGTTGCTGGAATACATTTTGATGACTTCCTTGACTGCGGGAGCCGTGGCCGTAGGCGCAGGGGTGGCCGTAGGCGCAGGGGTGGCCGTGGGCGCAGGGGTGGCCGTGGGAGGGGAAGTTGGAGTGGCCGCGTCACCCGAACAGGCCGCCGCAAACAGAGCCATACTGACGATACCTATAAAGAGCCCCAGTAGCCGGAGCTTGGCAATTTTCCCAAACATAAGCGGTTTACTCCTCATTGTTATAATACCTGAATTAGTAACCAGTCGAAGAACCACAGACATACCAACTCTCAAGAGTAATCTAACCTTTGTTAGATTTACGGTATTCTGTCAGTCTATTTTCTAGTCCTTTCACCTCCTACAATTTAGTCTCCCTATCTCCGCGACCCTGAGAACCCTTATCGCGCTTCACGGGAGGAGACGGTTGACAATCCACAGACACCAACGCACCTTGGGAAGTCTTTAAATGGATGAGTGAGTCCAGTATTTCAGACTCATCTTTAAGCAGTCTTATCAACCGGTTGAGAACAGTTGAGTACACTTAAGCTAATGGGTTTCTAAGGGAATGTCAACCCCTTATCCCGACCTACTCACAGACGGAGTTACGTCTTATGTGACATTGATCGACGGCACAAATGCATGGGCTTTCAATGTTGATACTTGTAATATTTGGGCGTAGAGCCTGAATAGGACTCTTGGTAGCTCATGTTACGAGAAAGCCAGGCAGTTCGACTGCCTGGCTTTCTTCATGAAGCACGCCCCACGAACTCCTATGGCCAGTGTGATTCCAGTCCTGCCTCCACCTTCCCACGGTCCAGTACTGTACCCATTTCCTCCGTAAGCCGATGGGCCGAGTCCGGAGACAGTTCGACAGCCACCCTCGTATCCAGGCCCATCTCGCTATTCACAAAGTCTATGTCCAATGCATGGTCAACTTGGGCGCCAAAGGAGTGATCGAAGGGCACGTTTGCCTCTTGGAATTCAACCCAGCTTTTGGACTCCCTACCGCTGCCGGCAATCTACGCCTTCTCAAGACAATACATACACAGATCTGCGCTCTTATGCGTATTGGTGGGGTTAGGCTAGGTGCTTGGCAAAGAATTCAAATGTCTTGTTCCACGCATCCATCGCCTGTTCCTGCCTGTAGGCCGGGCGATCGTAGTACCAGAAACCGTGCCCGGCTCCGTCATATCGATGAAACTCGTAGTCCTTACCGTGCTTCTTTAGTTCCTCTTCGTGTTGGTTTACCTGCTCCGGCGGGGGGTTCTGGTCGTCGTTACCGAAAATGCCCAGTATGGGACAGGATAGGTCCGCAGTATACTCAATCGGGGACACCGGCTGGTTTGGCGTTATACGGTCAGGCGCCATGATAACATTCCCTCCCCAGCAGTCCACCACTGCATCGAATCCCTGGGCACGACAGGCTGCAAGGTAAGCGTGACGGCCCCCAGAGCAGTGTCCAATGATTCCCACCTTGCCGTTAGAGTATGGCTGTGCCTTGAGGTAATCGAGGGCACTCTGACAGTCGCCGACCGCACTAACGTCTGCTACTCCGCCCTCGCCCCTTGCTTTTGCCGCCACGTCAACGGGCGAGCCGTGTCCGAACCGCTCGAACAGGTCAGGACAGATGGCAATGTAGCCGTGGTCAACAAAACGCCGTGCTGTCTCACGGTAGAACTCATCCCATCCGGGCATGTGGTGTGCAAGCACGACCCCCGGATATGGGCCAGGGCCATTGGGCCGTGCAAAGTAGGCGTGCACTTCATCACCGTTGTATCCTTTGATCGTGATGAGCTCTGCGGTCATGCCTTCGTTGGCATCCGTTTGTAACTCGTTCCACATGTCTTTCCTCCTTCTTTCTCTAGATAGAACTCCTCACTCCTAGACAAGGCAATTGAACAGAAAAGGTGGGACGTCTCCATGATACCACTAGAATATCAGCATGCAATCCCCAAGACTGAAGAGACGGTAGCATTGTTCTATGGCTTCTTGGTAAGCCTTCATCACCAAGTCCCGACCTGAATTGGGGGAAGTATCACGCCTTGCAAAAGCACTCACCATCATCAAAAGTGTGGAGCGAGGCATGTGGAAGTTGGTGATGAGACCGTCCACCATCTGGAAGCGATGTCCGGGCAGAATGAAGAGGTCTGCCCAGCCGGAGACTGACTTCAAGCCAACTTCGCCGTCGCGATGAGAAAGGAAGGCCGCCTGTTCTAAGACTCTGACGCTGGTGGTACCGACGCTTATTATGCGCCTGGCCTCGTCGCGGGCCAGGTTAATCTCCCTGGCTGCGTCCTCACCGACCTCGAAGTACTCTGTGTGGAGTTCGTGCTTCTCAGGTTCCTCCGACTGCACAGGTCGGAAGGTGTCCAGGCCGACGTGTAGGGTGACCCGAGCGAAGCGGATCCCGTCCCGGCCCAGGCTTTCCAACAATTCCGGTGTGAAGTGCAGCCCCGCGGTAGGGGCGGCGGCACTGCCATCGGCCCTGGCGTACACCGTCTGATAGCGTTCGCGAGCAACCAGAGGAGTATCGATGTAGGGAGGAAGGGGCATCTCCCCAGCCCGCTGAATAACCCCTTCGTCGGAGAGGTGTATCAGCCGCGCCCCGCTGGCTGAATCCTCCAGCACTTCTCCTTCGATCCCATCCACCTCGAACTTGGCCCCAGGCCGCAGGCGTCGTCTCGGCTTCACCAGAGCTTTCCAAGTCCCCTTGCCCGTCCGGTGCAGCAGCAACAGTTCAATCGCACCGCCGGTGCCCAGCCTACTACCCCTGAGGCGTGCGGGAATGACTCGGCTATCGTTGAGCACCAGCAGGTCACCTGGCTTGAGGAACTGGCCTATTTCGTAGAAGCGGTGATGCTCAAGCTCGCCAGTGGAGCGGTCCACAACCAGGAGACGGGAGTGGTCCCGAGGCTCCATAGGAGTCTGAGCTATGAGGTTTCTGGGCAGGGGGTAATCGAAGTCGCTGGTGCGCATAGTATTGGCCGCGGGCACGTGCGTGGCGAAGTTTACTGTGTGGAAGTGGTGGCGAGGATATTACGCTGGGCTGCCTTAAGAGTGTTCAGAAGAAGCATGGCGACGGTCATAGGGCCAACGCCACCTGGAACGGGAGTGATGGCCGCAGCTTTTTCCGACACTGCTTCGAAGTGCACGTCTCCCTCCATCCGATAGCCCAGTTGCCGTGTGGAGTCCTCCACCCTGTTTATGCCAACATCGATCACCACCGCTCCCTCTCTTACCATGTCTCCTGTAATGGCCCTGGCACGCCCCATAGCCGCGACCAGGATGTCCGCTGAGCGTGTGATCTCGGCCAGGTTCTTTGTACCAGTGTGACAAACGGTGACGGTGGCGTTGGCTCCCTCCTGTTTCTGCATCATCAGTATCGCAATGGGCTTCCCGACGATTTCACTCCGCCCACACACCACCAGGTGCTTGCCGTCGGGACTGTTACCAGTGCGCAGAAGGAGCCGCTGAATGCCTGCGGGGGTGCAGGGCACGAACACCGGCTCACCCTTTACCAGGCGCCCCACGTTCACTGGGTGAAGTCCATCCACGTCCTTGTCCGGGTCCAGGGCGAGGATAATGGAACGCTCGTCTAGCTGGCGGGGGAGGGGAAGCTGTGCCAGGATCCCATGAAAACGGGTATCGTCGTTGAGTTTCTTGACCAGGTCAAGAAACTCGTCCTGGGTAGTTCCGTTGGGAAGCCTGAAGGTTTCAGAGTAAATCCCGACTTCGGCACATGCTTTCCCTTTGTTGCGCACGTATATCGTGGAGGCGGGGTCGTCGCCTGCCAGGATCACCGCAAGGCCAGGGGCGATGCCATGCTGAGCCTGGAGCTCGTTCACTCCCTCGGCCACCTCGCTACGGATGTCCCGGGCGATCTTGGTGCCATCGATGATTACAGCGCTCACCGCTTGTCTCCTAGTGTGTGGGTTTGCGGTGGAATCTTAGCATAGCCAAGAGGCCAGAACAATCTGAACGTTGTCCATATTTCATATTGTCAGAGTGTAATTCTACGCTCTAAATAGAAAAGTTCAGGGAGCCAATCAAGGGGTGGCGCGACAGGAGTTCCAGCACAAGATTTCGCAGTTGGAAAGAGTGTCGCCACCGCCAGCCTCTACTCTAGTGGCCTCCCAGGCACCTATTCCCTCACGACCACGATCGGCCCAGGCCAGTTGCCTCTCGCATCTAATGCTCCCGTGGTCATGAGTATCTCTAGGGCATTCACAATGACCACTCGCGCGCCTCCAAGCTGCTTCTATTACCGATTGTGAGATTGGCGGCGCTAGACCTCTTTCCCTGATCCTCGTCCGCAATTTGAGTGCTACAAAAATGATGACGACCACTGCTAAGGGAATACCTATTATGAGTATTCCTGGCGGCGGATTTTCAATCAGGTGACCATAAGCCATGACACCTTTCAGCATGTTCTTATTATCCCCTTTCGTAAGTAGATCAACTTCACAATCCCTTCTTGAGGGCATCCACTAGCTTCCACTCTACTGACACGTCTCTCCCAATGCGCCACGTTCATTCTACACCACCCAGAAATAAGCACAACGCCCAACGGAGTCTTTTACATATTTCATTACCACCCAAGTAGCTAGCCTGTAGATGAAAGATGATTGCCAATAAAAGGGCAATTATTGCACCACTACGTGAGCTTGCTCCCGGCCCTTGCCGCCTGGCTTTTAGTCTCATCACGAGGGCGACTATCCCGCAGATTAGGGAGACGGTGCCCAGAAAATAAGCCGTACCGCATCACCATACACTTACTGGACTTTGCATCACAAGGTATGGCATAAGCGCGGGGACAGGACAACGGAGCGTTGTGCAGTATAATATCGTAGGGGCTTGAGCAATATGTCCCCTGCTAGTAAGGTTACTTATCGCAGTAACCTTACCAGCAATGAGAGAACGATTGGGGTAAGATTAAGAGGTGCCGTGAATGCTAACCGTGGGCGTGGATATCTTGGAGTTGTGGCGACTGAAGGGTGTCCTGGAGCGTTGGGGGGCAGGCTTCCTCGATCGCATATATACCCCGGACGAACAAGCCTACTGCCGGGGTCGCATACCGCAGCTGGCAGCTCGCTTCGCCGCTAAAGAGGCTGTCATGAAAGCTCTGGGCACGGGTGCTCGCGGGGTAGGGTGGCGGGACATTGAGGTGACTCGTAAGAGGGGTCACCCCCCACAGATCACCCTTCACGACCGGGCCAGTGCTCGTGCTGCCCGTATCGGCATGGCCGAGGTAGCCATAAGTCTTTCCCACTCACGAGACTACGCGGTAGCCTCCGTGGTAATGAATGTCAATGAAACTAGTCACGACTGAGGAAATGCGCCTCCTCGAAGAGAGGTGCGCCCAAGAAGGTGTCTCCACCGATACTCTGATGGAGAAGGCTGGACTGGCCGTGGCTGGGAAAGCCAGGGAGTTTTTGGGCGATGTCCAGGGTATGCCAATACTCGTCCTGGTTGGCCCTGGCAATAACGGGGGCGATGGGATGGTGGCAGCGCGTCACCTATGCGACTGGGGTGCAGGGGTGACGGTCTACCTCACTCTTCCTCGAAAAGACGACGACCCCAAGCGCCAGTTACTGTTGGATCGCGGTATCACACCACATTTGGCGGAGGAAGATACAGGTTATTCACTACTGGCGAGCCGGTTAAGCAAAGCTCGCTTGGTCATAGATGCCGTTCTGGGCACGGGGAGGGCACGGCCCATAGAGGGAACCCTGGCGGAAATCCTCACTCTGCTGATCAACGCAAAGGCCGCTAGACTCGAATTAGGCCTTATGGCCCTGGACGTGCCCACTGGGCTCGACGCGGATTCTGGGGAGTCAGACCCCCACTGCCCTACAGCAGACGTGACAGTAGCTCTGGGATACCCCAAGGTGGGTCTGTTTGCATTTCCAGGTGCTGAGCACGTAGGGCGGCTGGAGGTGGTGGACATTGGCATGCCGCAGTCCCTGGCAGAGGATGTGCCCCAGGAACTTATTACTCAGGACTGGGTAAGGAATGCTCTTCCAAGGCGGCCCCTGGCCTCCCACAAAGGCACCTTTGGTCGGGTGCTGATGGTGGCGGGCTCGGCGAAATACATTGGTGCTGCATACCTGGCCTGCGAGGGAGCCGCGCGGGTAGGCACTGGGCTGGTCACTTTGGCAATGCCGAGGAGCTTGGAGCCTATTCTCGCCACCAAACTCACCGAGGTTACATATCTGCCTTTGCCTGAAGCAGATGGTGCTCTGTCCGACGAGGCATCGGAAATCATCCTCTCGGAAGCGTCTAACTATCAGGCACTACTCGTCGGTTGTGGCCTGGGCCAGGGGCCTGACGTGGCCCGACTGCTCAGAAAAACCCTCTTTACCTCTCGCTATCCAGGAACACCGATGGTGTTGGACGCCGACGCCCTGAATATTATGTCAAAAGTCCCAGAGTGGTGGATGGGGTTAAGGGGAGAGGCAGTGGTCGCGCCCCATCCAGGAGAGATGTCCCGGCTCACGGGAATGACCCCAGGGGAGATCAACGCCACCCGCCTGAGTACCGCCAGGGAGCGGGCAGTTCATTGGGGCAAGTCGGTTGTGCTGAAGGGGGCACATACGATAGTAAGCGATCCCACAGGCCAGGTACGGATGAGCTCCTTCGCAAATCCAGGCCTCGCTTCGGCGGGAACGGGGGACATACTGGCCGGAGTCATGGCAGGACTGCTGGCGCAGGGCCTGTCCACCTTCGATGCCGCCTCCTGCGCTGTTTACCTTCACGGAGCGGCCGGAGAGCAGGTCAGGCGGGAGATAGGGGATACCGGCATGATCGCCAGCGACCTGTTACCTCGACTTCCCCGGGTGATAAAGCAGGTTAAAGAGGGTGATCTCCTTCTCGATTAGGCTTCGGTTGATGCGTAGAGACATCTTCCCTATAATGCCCTTTGGATTATGTCATGCTACTGGCCATAGATGTAGGTAATAGTAATGTGACCATGGGGGTCTTTCAAGAGGAAGAGCTTGTGGCTACGTGGCGTCTGGCCACGGACATCCACAAGCTACCCGATGAGTACGGCCTTATGATTCGCAGCCTGCTTCCCCTCAAGGGGGTGGACCCCCAGAATGTCCACAGCATTGCTATATGTAGCGTAGTGCCACCTCTGACCCAGGTCTTCGAAGAACTGGCTGTGATTCATTTTGGGGTTCAGCCACTAGTTGTCGGAACTGGCACCAAAACTGGTGTACGCATTCAGTACGAAAATCCCAGGGATGTGGGTGCTGACCGGGTGGTCGACGCCGCCGCGGCATTCAAGCTGTATGGTGGGCCAATCATTGTAGTGGACTTCGGTACAGCCACGGTCTTCGATGCCATCTCCCGGGAGGGAGACTATCTTGGTGGAGCCATCGCCTCCGGGATTAACCTCACCGCGGAGGCTCTATATGAGCACACCTCTCAGCTTCGACGTGTGGAACTGGTCCCGCCCAAGACGGCTATCGGGCGTACCACCGCGGCTAGCATCCAATCTGGCGTCCTCTTCGGACACGTAGGCATGGTAGAGGCGATGGTGCACCGCTTCAAGGCGGAGATCGGAGAGGATACTAAAGTAGTGGCCACCGGCGGCATGGCGACCTTGATTCGGAAGGAGACCTCCGTATTCGACGCTGTAAACATGGATCTCACTCTTGTCGGCCTTCGCCTCATTTTTGAGCACAACATTGGAGAGTAATGCAACCCGATACCAAGAAAGAGCATGGAGATGAAGGAAATGAATAGCCCTCTTTCGGGTAGCAAGGTGGTCCTGGGGGTTACGGGTAGCATTGCTTGCTACAAGGCCGCCGACTTGGCAAGCAAGCTTACCCAAGAGGGTGCCCAGGTGGATGTGATTCTCACCCAGGGCGCGAGTAACTTCATCACGCCCCTTTCATTCAAGAGCCTGACCCATCGCCCTGTCATCACAAACCTGTTTGACGCGGAGTCTGCGCAGGGAATATCTCATGTGGTGATGGCTCAGAGCGCCGATATCATCGTGGTGGCCCCGGCCACCGCACACGTCATCGCCAAGCTGGCCCACGGCCTCGCCGACGACGCCCTCACCACGACCATCTTGGGTTCCTCCGCACCAGTAGCCGTAGCTCCTGCTATGGACGGCTACATGTTCGATAATCCCGCTACGCAGGAGAACCTGGAAAAGCTGCGGCAGCGAGGAGTCACAATCATAGGGCCGGCGGAGGGACGTCTGGCCTCAGGCCTCCGAGGTATGGGGCGCCTGGTGGAAGTGCCCCAGATAGTGGATATCCTACGTGCTATTCTTGGTCGGCAAGGCGACATGGCTGGGAGCTCGGTGGTAGTGAGCGCGGGGGGAACCCAGGAGCCTATAGACCCAGTTCGAGTGATAACCAACCGCTCTTCGGGCAAGATGGGCTACGCCGTGGCCCAGGCCGCCCGGGACCGAGGAGCGCTGGTAACCCTTATTACCGCGCCAACGTCCCTTCCCGATCCCGCCAACATGGATGTGCGGCACGTGACCACCGTGGCCGAAATGAGGGAAGCCGTTTTGAGCGCCTGCATGGGCGCGGACGTCCTGATCATGGCTGCCGCGGTCAGCGACTACCGTCCGGCCCAGGTTGCCTCCCAAAAGATCAAGAAAAACCAGGACGGCGAAGGACTGGTGCTCCATCTGGAAAAGAACGCCGACTTCTTTCTAGAGGTGCCAGAGGGTGTGTTGCGAGTGGGCTTCGCCGCCGAGAGCGAAGACCTTCTGGGCAACGCTCGTAAGAAGCTCAAGGACAAGAAGCTTGCCCTCATCGCTGCCAACGACATCACAGCAGAGGATAGCGGCTTTAACGTGGACACCAACAAGGTTGCCATCCTGGACAAGGACGGAGATGTTGAAGACCTGCCCCTGATGACCAAATACCAGGTGGCCCACCGAATACTCGACCGGGTGGTGAAGTTCCTGTCCATCTCTTGATTCCTTGACACTCCGGTAGCTCCGCTTTAATCTTGGACTAGGGCCCGTAGCTCAGTGGTAGAGCGGTCGGCTCATAACCGATTGGTCGTAGGTTCGATACCTGCCGGGCCCACCATCGCATACCTGTCTAGCCATAAGCCTATTTCCTCTCCCCCTAAGAACTGGAGAGATAGCACAAGCCCACGGAGGCCAAATTACTTCCTCCAACACCAAATGAGAGGGAACCGCTGTTGCTTTAAGGCTGCCAACTTCGGCCAAGACAGAAGGACGACGCCAGTTGCAAGTTCAGATCTTCTCCACACCTCCTAGACCGTCGCTACGAAGCCCCATCCACAGCGAGGTACAACCTTCCATCCCCAGCTCGGTTGAGGCAGTGTAGGTGCTATTTGGTGCCTACCCCCAACACCGAATGCTAATCCAGACCGGACATAACAGCAGCGTTTCCAATTCTTACTTCACCCTGGTTGCCAAGCGCAGTAATTGAAATGGGCAAGTTGTCTTGAGCAGACCATGCTAAACAGCCCGAAAGCTATAGTTTGCAAGCAAACAAACGTCTTCTGGGCGCTCTACAAGTTTTCAGAGATTCTTATAGAGGATTTCAACGTATGGGTTCAGAGGTGTCAAGATTGGATCAATCATCAGGTAATCAATCCAAGTTCTCGGTAGAGCAATCGTTGCATAGATATCGTTTCCTAATAGCAGCTGTCTTCTTATTCATCAGCTTCTCCGTAGGCTTAAGTATGTTCGCCGTGGGGCCCGTAACCCCTTTGATTATTGGGGAATACAGTATTAATAGGAGCACAGCAAGCCTTCTCGTAAGTGTAATCCCTTTTACACATATGCTTCTTGGACTGCCGTCTGGTGTCTTGATAAGCAAGATTGGCCCAAGTAATGGGTTGCTACTGGCCGCGTCATTGGCATCTGCACCAGTGTTTAGCTTCCTGAGCCTAGACTATTCGATCTTGATTTCCTTGCGAGTGGTGTATGCGATTGGCCTATGCCTAATGTTCCCAGCTGTAATTACTTTGGTGAACCACTGGTTTCCGGCAAACGAGCTACCGACATTTAATGGCTTGTTTGTGATTTCGTTCAGTCTTGCCACAGCAGTATCAAACTCTGTAGTGGCACCAATTGCTGACACCTTGGGGTGGAGTATAGCACTAAGTATGATGGGGATAATGCCATTACTGGGTGCTGCCCTCTGGCTGGTAGTTGGATACAGAAAAGCTGACAATCCCCAGGGTGAAAGTAGCAGCCGTAATGGCATTAACATAGTGGGTGTCCTTCGGGATAGGAACACAATGCTAATTACTTTGGCCGATACGGGTCCCTATGCGTTGATGACTGCGGCTGTCGCTTGGCTCCCGACGTTTTACAATGAAGTTCGAGGTATGACATTGATTGAAGCCGGATCAATGGTGGGAATGATGTCTGTAGCTGGTACTTTGTCCTTGATCGCTTCAAGTATCTTGGTCCTCAGGGTACATAAGAGGCGTCCGTTTCTTATCGTACCGGGTATTGTAGCGGGATTCGCAGGCATCGGGAGTATCTTGTTGTATGACAACCTTATGATGGTGTCGCTAATAGCCATGGGGTTCGCCTGTTGGTTCTATGTCCCAGTCTTAATTACGATTCCTATAGAACTCCACGCTTCGAATCCTGAGCGTGTTCCAATAATCATGGGCACCTTGATGAGCGTGGGCAGTTTCTTCTCTTTTATATCTCCGATTACTGTTGGTATGTCTGAAGATTTGCTCAGCAGCTATCTACCTGGGCTAGTCTTATTCTCGATCTTGTCTTGGAGTTTAGCCATATGTGGAATGCTGCTTCCGGAGACTGGGCCATCTAAAGATCGCTTGACATAGTATCCGAGTTACAAGAGACGTGGATATCGTAGTTCAGTGGTGGTTGGGTATGATGTGCGGGCCATATGTATGGGAGGGTGCTATTAAGGGAGTGGTGCGGGATGGATTTGGTTTGCTGTACAGGCTCATTCTGGTAACAGTATGTTACCCAGAGTGCCGAAAGCACCCAAA
>JASLXI010000039.1:6915-7152 GCA_030740415.1 Dehalococcoidia bacterium | reverse complement strand
GTAAGCGCTGCAATAGCTCCACCACCCAGAGGACCCACCCAGTAAATCCAGTGGTCGGCCCATTCCCCCGTGACCAAGGCTGGCCCCAGGGTGCGAGCGGGATTCACGGAGGCCCCCGTCAAGGGCACCCCTACAAAGTGGATCACCACCACGGCAATCCCTATGGCAAAAGGGGCAAGGTTGCTCGGCCCCCGGGGATCCATTGCCGTTGCAAATATCACAAAGACGAGGATGAAG
>JASLXI010000039.1:0-6891 GCA_030740415.1 Dehalococcoidia bacterium | reverse complement strand
CTGTGCTAATGCCTGCCCCCAAAGCATGAGACCCCAGTCCTCCCTCCAAAGCATCTGGAATGATGGCTTTGATAAGCAAGGCTCCCAGGATGGCACCAGCTAGCTGGGCAAACACGTACATTCCTCCCTTGGTTAGCCCAATCTTGCGGGTCAATACCGCGGAGAATGTGACCGCGGGATTGATGTGTCCCCCCGATATCCTGGCGGTCGCTGCAACCATTATGGCAATAGCAAAGCCATGTGCCAGGCCTATCACCACCATCGTACCGGCAGTAACCGTCCCCTCATCGCCTAAGAATATGCCCGTGCTAACCACCGAACCAACACCTATAAAAACAAAGCATAAGGTCGCGATCAATTCCGCAACCGATGCCCTCCAGGAGTCCCAACTCTTCAGGTCATGTAGCGCCGAGACATCGTTCAAGCTTTACCTCCAAAATAGGTCGGACAATGGGGCGTTGAGAGATTTCCGTGCTTTAGAAGCATTAGTGCAGGTTGTCAAAAGCAGACTCAACAACCTCCAGGGTATGGTCAATGTCCTCCGGGCTGTGTGCTATAGAGACAAAGGCGGCCTCGAAGGCCGAGGGAGCCATGTACACCCCCCTCTCTAGCAGGTGGTGGAAGAATACGGAGTACCGCGCTGTGCTGGCATCAGTCACAGCGTTCCACTCCTCTACCGGACCATCGGCGAAGAAGGCTGTCATAAGCGAACCCACTCTGTTTATGGTCAATGGCACTCCCACGGTATGTGCAGCCGCTGAGAGGCCATCTGCAAGCCTTGAGGCCGTGGCTTCCAATCGATCGTATACCCCCAGCTTCGCCAGGGCTTTGAGGGTTGCTATTCCAGCAGTTACCGCAAGCGGGTTTCCTGACAGCGTGCCAGCCTGATACATCGGGCCCAAGGGCGCCACCACCTCCATGATATCCTTCCTTCCGCCGTAGGCTCCCACAGGCAGCCCTCCCCCAATGATCTTTCCCAGGCAGGTCAGGTCTGGAGTTACTCCGTACAGGGTTTGAGCTCCCCCGTATGCGACCCTGAAGCCCGTTATCACTTCGTCGAAAATCAGCAGTGCTCCGTGGCTGCTCGTCAGCTGCCGCAAGCCCGCCAGGAAGCCGTCACCGGGCAGTACCACACCCATATTCGCTGCCACAGGCTCCAGGATCACCGCTGCGATGTCCCCCGGGTGAGCTTCAAAGAGCCTCTCTACAGACAAGACGTCGTTATAATCGGCCACCAAAGTCTCCTGGGCGTAGCTGGGAGGCACGCCCGCGCTATTGGGAATGCTATAGGTGGCTCCGCCAGAGCCTGCCTCCACGAGCAGGCCATCCGTATGGCCGTGGTAGCAGCCGGCGAACTTGACTATCTTATTGCGTCCTGTAAAAGCCCTGGCTACCCGAATAGCGCTCATGGTGGCCTCCGTCCCGGAGCTGACCAACCGCACCATATCAATGGATGGTAAAGCCTCGACGACCATCCTCGCCAACTCGATCTCTCCCTCAGTTGGAGCACCGAAACTCGTGCCGCTTTCGATGGCCGATCCAAGGGCCTTCACCACCTCCTGGTGAGCATGACCCAGGATCAGTGGACCCCACGAACCCACGTAGTCTACAAACTCGTTGCCGTCAGCATCCCAGATATGGGAACCCTGTCCCCGCTGTATGAAAAGGGGCACCCCACCCACGGATTTGAAGGAGCGCACGGGGCTATTTACCCCTCCAGGGATATAGCCCTGAGCCTCAGCGAAGAACTGGGAAGAACGGTTGGTATTCATAGGTCACGTCTCTTCGGCTTGAAAGTGGTTGTACATTCTTTCCGGGGAACATGGTTAGTTAGAAGAATCTCAGTCGATGCCCAAGCTTATCCGGGCATCCCTCTCCACCCTGCGGTACACCTCCTGCAACGGCAATTTCTCTCGTTCCGCTGCTCCCTTACAGTCCTCGAACTCTGGTGAAATGCTCACTATTTTGCCCTCTACCTTTTTCACTTTAACCCGTGTTCTACCCAGAGAGGTATGCACAGATACTACCTCCCTCTCCGCCTCATGCCTCTTCAAAGGGTGCACCCTCACACCAAGAGTAGAGCTCTCCTCCAGTATCACCTTTATAAGTGTCGGTTCCAGGGATGGACGACAGATAACGCTCAATGCGACCGCGGGCCTGTTCTTCTTCATTTGAATGGGAGTAAACCACACATCCAGAGCTCCATTGCCCATAAGTTTTTCCTGGACGTATCCCAGAACTTCTGGGGTCGTATCGTCTATGTTGGTCTCGAGGAGAGACACGTGGGCCAGTTCTTCAGTGTCCTGGGTTTCCCCTATCCAAAGGGCCAGGACATTGGGTATCTCGGCCATGTCCTTGGAGCCTACACCATATCCCATCTTCTCCACAGTCAAAGGTGGCACGTCGAAGGACGCCAGCGTAGTGACCAGTGCCGCACCCGTAGGGGTTACAAGCTCGCCGGCATTCAGGTAAGGACCCTCAGCAGGTGTCACCTTTGCATTTGCCATGGTTATCAATTCCATCGTCGCCGGTACTGGCACTGGTAGGGCGCCCTTTCGGGAGGAAATGACGCCCCAGCCACTGGGTAATGGCGAGGAGTAGAGCCGTTCTATTCCAAGCGCTTCGAGGCCTGCAGCCACACCTACCACATCGATGATTGTATCTATCTCTCCGAGTTCCTGGAGTTCGTGACTTTCACCATGCACTCGGGCCTCCGCAGCCTCCAGACGTCCTAGCACCTTGCATGCCTTTTCCTTAACGGAAACGGATAATGAACTGGCCTCCACCATATCCAGGAAGTCATGGATAGTGTTGATTCTTTTGCTCTCTTGATGCAGATTAACAATCACCTGAGTGCCTCTTACCACACCACGCTGAGCGACGCCCGCTTCGATGGAATAGCCCATGAGAGGCAGCTTAGAAAGTTCGCCTCTGAGCTCCTGAAGAGACAGCCCTGCATCTATCAATGCACCCAGGAGCATATCTCCGCTCGCTCCACCGATGCAGTGTAAGTATCCTATTCTCAGGAAGCCCTCCTAAATCTCGTTATCTATGTGACTCAATCGGTTTCTAGTAGGTCCCGCGGCCTCTTGCTGTATGCACCAGAACCATCCTCAAAGCCAGCGGTCCTAGAAAACCTCTTGGCCCAGTGCCAGCGAAATGAAGGTTTACAGAGAGCTACGTCAGGATTGAGCCCTGCATAAAAGCTGAGAGTATTTACGATACTCCGCATGCTAGACTACCACATATGATAAACGATATGGACATACTGTAAAAGAGGCGTTACAAGACAACGCGCAGGCCTCCCATGTTGACTCCCGCTCGTTCTGCCCACTAAGATATCATTCAATAGGTATCCTCTGCCCACGCTAACCTTACAAGGTCAATATGAATAGAGGGTTTAAACACATACGGGTGTGAGAATCTATGGTTGAGAGTATCATAGGAATGCGCGATATGGGCGTGATCTTTGAGGTCACGGATGCTATGGGAATCAACAGGGAGAGTATTTCGGTCCCCCTAGGCAAAGAAGACCCCGGTGCCGTACGAAAGCTGCCCACGGGAGACATAGAGATCGTCATACCGGAGTCCATACCATTGGAGGACTGGCTTGCCACGCTACAGGAAGAGTTGGAGAAGCTGGGCTATGAGCTTGAGCAGGAATGAACATGGACAGACCTGGATTCATGAGGTGGGAGTTTGAGCGAGCCTGGCTCCTGCTCACTGGGGAGTCGTACAGAACGACGGACGGCACCAATAGCTAATTGAACGTTCTTTTCGCAAGAGGTCTCCTAGCCCTTCTTGCTTTGACATTCGCACTGGCAGGCCAGTACTTCCTGGAGCACAAGAGCGCCCTGGCACCAGGCCTATTCCTGTTCCTGGCAGGCGGCATCGCATTAGCCACAGCTCATGTCAAGAGGCCATCGGTCTTTCTACCCTCACTCCTTATGGCCAACGCCCAGGATGCTCCCCCAGAAAGCAGAAGGAATTTCGGGGCCGGGATAGCTGTGCCTCTTGTCATCCTGCTTCTTGGCTTGAGCCTTTACAGGTCCTTCTCCAATCCCAACGACTCCCTGGCCTGGATGCTCCACTTCGCCAGCATCATCGCCTTCATCTATTTCCTCGCCAAGCCTTCATCTGGTGCCATTACCGAGAAACTCAGAGGTGCTCTCCACAAGCCATCCAGAACTACTCTCATTGAAGGTGGGGTCCTGCTAGGCATCCTTGCACTGGCGATGTTCCTGAGGCTCTTCTTGCTCAGAGATATGCCCTTTGGCCTGTGGTACGACGAGGGAATCCACGGAATGAGCGCCGCGAAGATCCTGGAGGACAGTTCCTATCGACCAATCTTCGTTCCAGCGGCCAACGTGGCCTCTCCCACAATCTTTTTGCAGGCTGTTTCTATATGGATATTGGGTAGGAACGCGGTGGCTCTCCGGCTTCCATCGGTGTTCTTGGACTTTGGCGTTATTCTGCTGCTTTATTTCCTGGCACGACGATTCCTAGGCTGGCGTATCGCCCTGGTGGTGGCACTTCTTGTTGCGGTTTCAAGCTGGGATATGAATTGGGCCCGCAGCGCCATGCCGGGGGTAACTGCCCCCCTTCTAGCCCTGTCCAGCATCCTTGCATACCTATGGGCACTTAAGCGTAACACTCTGCTTTCCTACGGCCTGGCGGGAATAGTGCTGGGTTCTGGCATCTGGTTCTATCAGGCCGTCAGGATCATGCCGGTGGTCGTCATCTTTATTGTCGCCTACGTGTATTTCAGAAATCGCCCTCCCAGTTGCGAGTTCGCCCGAAAGTTTGCGCTATACATTGTGGGGGCCATTCTGGTGGCAGCACCCCTCCTACAGTACTCAGCAACCCATCCAGCAGAATTCTGGAAGAGGGCTGGCGCTGTTACAGCGAAGACCACAGGCTACTCCCTCGATTCCGTCCGCTTCCTGATGACAAATCTGGATGAGTACCTGCTCATGTTCAACTACCAGGGGGACCCTAACGGCAGACACAATTTACCTGATGAGCCTATGCTGTCCTTTGGCGTCGCAGCCCTGGCACTTCTTGGCTTCCTCTACTGCCTCTCCAGACCTCACCGTCCTGCGTCCTTCTTACTACTGGTCTGGTTCTTCTTTGCACTGCTGCCAGGCCTGATTACACTTCCCGATGAGGCACCCAACACCCTTCGGGTCATAGGAACTTTGCCGGTGGCCTATCTATTTGCTGGTGTGGGAGTTGCCGCCGTAGGCGAGGCCCTAACGCCGTTGATCCCCCGATACGCCGGAATCCTGCTTGGAGTCCCTCTTGCAATTGGACTTGCAGCCATCGGCATCGATAGCTTCCATACTTACTTCCATCTTCAGAAGAACAGCCTCGATGTGTGGAATTCCTTTCGCCCAACTCAGACCGCCGTAGCCTACCGCCTCCTGGAACTACCATCCAGCAACTACGACGTCCAGCTAGCCCCTTTCATACCCCACTACCCGGTGATCACCTTCCTTGTGCCCAATGGACCACGTATCTCGACCTATAATCCTGCCAGGCACCCTCCGTCTTCCGCCAGCGGTGACGGGGCCCTGATGTTTCTGGACCGCCCCCAGGAGCAATATCTAGGCCTAATCAAGGAGTTTTACCCCGAGGGAAGCATCTCACAGATGGACTTCGGACAAGGTCCCAGGCAGGATCTGGTATACACCGTGGAGCTGGACAGAGACGACATCGCCCAGTCTCAGGGGCTTGTGCTCGGACTTACCACCCACGGACCCACTTCGGAGACTAGAATAGAGTTTCTAGTTCCCCAGCTAGATCTATCCTGGAAGGATGATATTGTTCCGCCGCTCCCTTTCTCTGCGGAATGGACAGGGCTACTCCATGTTCCGGAATATGGAGATTACAGTTTGATACTGGAAGGCTCATCTTCGGTCCGTCTCTACTTGGACGGGTACCTAGTGCTGAATGGCCCCGGAAACGTCAAACTTCCCCTTGCAATAGGAAACCACGCCATAGTGGTCAATGACCATGTACAGGACGCCATAGGAGTAACACGTCTCTCGTGGAAACCTCCGGAAGGTCCGCCTTCAGTGGTATGGTCTAAGAATCTATATGCCAATGTGGAATCGCATGGCCTGCTGGGAACCTACTTCCCCCCAGGCTTTCCAGAGCAATCGGGCGCCTTCCAGAGGATAGACCCTATGGTTTTCTCTTTCAACCGCGTCCGTCCCTTCCAAGGAGAATTTCGTGTTACCTGGGAGGGCAATCTACGAATTGACACGGGTGCAGCCTACAACTTCAAATTGGATGCCAGTGGTCTCGCCACCCTATCAATAGATGGCGATCTGGTCATTGAAAACCACGACATTGGCGCCAATAGTACCTCGACCCTTGCTTCCCGAGATGGCGATGTCTTCCTGGAAGCTGGTCTCCATCCCATAAGAATCGATTTCGAGCACAAATACGGGTCTCCTCAGATCTACCTGCATTGGTCATCACCCTATGTTAACGCAGGCCTTGTACCCTGGAGCAGCCTCGTGCCTGCTTCCCCAAAACCAATAAACAGTCCGATAATCTTGCGCCAGACTACTGACTAACTCTCTATTATGGTGTAGAATAGGCACAACCTAGACACGGAGGTGACCCATGCAGGGTTATTGTGTGAAGTGCAGATCTCAGAGGGAGATGAGTAATACTCAATCTATCACCATGAAGAACGGCCGCCCGGCGACCCAAGGCACGTGCCCGACCTGCAGCACAAAGATGTTCAGGATAGGCAAAGCGTAGCCTGTAAACGTAAACAAGGGACGCCTGTTACACTAGCTAGGACGTGGGGCGTCCTTTGTTTGCACACTCACAGATATGTTAGGAAGACCCCCACAATCGAAGAATTGTCGGGACTAG
>JASLXI010000038.1 GCA_030740415.1 Dehalococcoidia bacterium | reverse complement strand
TCTTTGCCGTATATCACCTGGGTGGGGTGAGGCATCTCCTCGACGTAATCCCCCAGAGTGGGGGAAAAGGCCAGCAGCATGTGGCCAGTGGTCGTATACAGCCGGGTGCCCACGTCCTGACCGATTATGTTGCTGTGAGAGATTATGCCCATGTGGGTGTGGAATGTTTCTGCCGACGACAGTGAAAGAAGGTACCGCCGGCCACGCCTATCTACCAATAGGGCTGGATCACCCTCTACAAACTGGTGTCGCCCCGTTGCCATGGGGATATTGTATGGCGTAAGGTTACTGTAGTGCAAACTTGGCCGAGCCCAGCGGGGGCCTGGATGGAAATAGGACACTGCCCCATCTCTCTATATGTGATAGAGTAGTATACTCAAACCAGAATACTGAAATGGCCTCTATAGCTTGTCCAACTCCTCCAGGACTTCCTTTGGGTCTGGCAGACCCTCCGTGAAGATCTTCTTGAACCTTATCACACCCTCTTTGTCTATGATTATCACAGCCCGTTTGGTGGTGCCTCGCTCGTTGTTGTAGATGCCGAAGAGTTCCGACACCTGGCCCTGCGGGTGGAAGTCCGATAGAAGCGGATATGGAATATTTCCCAGCCCGGTTGCGGAAGCTCTCTGTGTGGCGACGTTGTCCACGCTCATGCCCAAGACCTGGGCACCCTTCTCCTCGTACCGGTGGTTTTCCACACGGAATCCGGAGCACTGGTGTGTTCACCCACCTGTGAAGGATGCCACGTGGGTCTGGAGGACTACGGTCTTCTCCCCAAGGTACTGACTGAGGGTGATGTCCTCACCGGTGTGGGAGCGAAGGGTAAAATCGGGTGCCTTGTCTCCTACCTCTGCTGACATATATACCTCCTGAACCTGATGGTCTAATTATAGCGTAAAAGAGGTATTTTGCAAGTTTGGCAAGTTAAGATCTGTGCGTTGAGAATAGTGGGGCCACGCGTGTATCTGTCTGGGATCAGAATTGTCGGCTCCGCTCGAACCCTACCATATTCTTGATGGGGTTCGAACGGAGCCGGAAGTACCATTTGTTTTGCTAAGAACCGCGCTCGCTGCGAGGGTCCTTTGCAAGGCCCTGAGATGTGCGGTCTATGATTATGGCGAGGATGACTATGCCTATGCCACCCAGAAGCCCTCTGCCGAATTCCAACTGAGAGATACCCGCAAGCACGTCTGCCCCCAGGCCCGTAGCACCCACCATCGAAGCCACAACCACCATTGCCAGGGACATCATTATCGTCTGATTGACTCCTGCCATTATGGTGGGTCGGGCGAGGGGAAGTTGGATCTTGATGAGCAACTGCCACGGGGTGGTGCCAAAGGCCTTGGCTGCCTCGATTAGCTCTGGCGACACAAGGCGTATGCCAAGATTGGTCAACCGCATGGCCGGGGGCACGGCGTATATCATTGTGGCCATCACTGCCGGCACTTTACCAAGACCCAGGAAGTAGATTGCTGGGATGAGGTAGACGAAACTGGGCATGACCTGCATCAAATCCAGGATCGGGCGCATTGCGCCCTGAAGACGGTCGCTCTTCGACATCAGGATGCCTACGGGAATGGCCAAGCCCACCGACATGGCTGTGGCTGTGCCAACCACGGCCATAGTACGCATGGCGTTGTCCCAAAGTCCGAACACCCCGATAGATGTAAGACCTCCTAAGGTGATAAGAGCTATCCTGTACCCGCTTACCTTCCATGCGATCAGCATCGAGGACGCTATAAAGAGCCACCAGGGCATACTTTGCAATCCCTTCTCCAATGGGACCAACGCCTTAAGCAGCCCGTTCCTGAGGGACTGGAAATAACTACGCCATTCCTTTACCATCCAGTCCACCCTGGCATCTATCCAGTTGTCCAGGGCGCCCGGGCGGACCTCCAGTCCCAATACGTTCAGGGACAGGGGTTTTATCGGCAGGATGCGTTCTTTATCGGCGCTTGCATCATAGTATGTCACCTCTTGACCTGGAGCACGAAATGGGAACGAATCTGTTGGGCCAATGGCGGCAAGCGCGGCAACCAGGACAACTGCCAGGGCGAATATCAGCTTCCAACGCAAGCTGCCCAGAGCCCTGAAGGTGCTCCACACAAGCAACCCCATAGATCCGATGAAAAGCCACAGGAAGAGCCTGGGGAAGAAGAAGATCATTGTCGGGCCTTCCATAAATTTTGTGACCAGGTCCCAGGCTACGAAGGCAGCTACCACAGCAAAAGTTCCACGTGCGCCCCATTGCCATAGCGTACTGCCGTTGCTCCATGCACGAACATAACTCATGCTACGAGGAATATCCACTGTAACCTCCTAAAGCAGCTGGCCGACCAGTCCTGATTTCAAGTACATTTGACTGGCTACTATGCAAAGCATTCTCTAGGTCACCCTTGATTCGAAGAGGATTGGCCTGAGACCCCTTGGTTCTCTGCAAGGCTCCAGAGAAGTGTAGTCCTGGGAATTACTCCAAGAAGCCTACCCTCGTTGTCCACCACAGAGATAGGACACTCGGTCTCGGCGGCCAAGGGGATCAGGTCATCTATCGGGGTACTTGTGGAGACCCTGGGGCAGATAGAGGAGTCGGGATAATCCAGGTCTTGAAGGGATGCGACCCCGCGTTGCGCAGCTGATGCAGCTTGATCCACTGTAACAACCCCCATCAGGTTGCTGACCGAGTCCAGCACAAAGGCGTATCTTATATTGTTGTTCTGCATCACTTGTAGGGCGGTATCGGGTCCCTGGGAACCAAATACGGTAGATCTCGGTTCCTGCATGATGCTTCCTGCTCCCAGGACCTTGGTCTTTGAAACATCCCGGATGAACTCCTGAACGTATTCATCGGCGGGGTTCTCAACGATGTCTTCAGGAATACCCAGTTGGATTATCTTGCCGTCTCTCATGATGGCGATGCGGCTGCCTAACTTGAGGGCCTCGTCCAAGTCGTGGGTGATAAAGATTATGGTCTTCTGGATCTGCTGTTGCAGGTTCACCAGTTCATCCTGCATCTCGCGACGGATCAAAGGATCCAACGCACTAAACGGCTCGTCCATGAGGAGGATTTCCGGGTTCACGGTAAGGGCTCGTGCCAGCCCTGCTCGCTGCTGCATGCCTCCGCTCAGTTCCGTGGTGTAAGCATCTTCCCAGCCCTTCAGTCCCACCAATTCAAGGGACTCTCTGGCCCGGTCATGGCGCTCCTTCTTGTTTATTCCCTGTACCTCTAATCCCCATGCCGCGTTGTCAAGGATTGTTCGGTGAGGGAGCAGTCCAAAATGCTGGAAGACCATAGCGGATTTATGCCGACGAAACTCGGTAAGCTCGCGTTCGCTATACTGCAGGAGGTTTTGATCGTCGATTCTTATCTCGCCAGCTGTGGGCTCTATGAGGCGAATTAGACAGCGTATCAAAGTGGATTTGCCACTCCCAGAGAGTCCCATGACCACAAACGTCTCGCCGCGGAGCACATCGAAGTTCACCCCATGCAGGGCCACTACACAGCCAAGTTCCTCCTGGATCTCCGCCTTGGTCCTGTCGGCGTAGCCTGGAGTCATTACCCGCTCTGGGTTGTTTCCGAACACCTTCCACAGAGAATTGACAGAGATACAGATTCCGTTCCCGTTGTGTATCAGTTCGTCGTCCATGCTCGTGAACTACCTCCTTGGCCAATCCTTGGGGCGTGCACGCCAATGCAAGCACACTTTTCTTTGCCGTGGCGTCCGTTGCCGAATCTCCTCCAGAGTACGTGAACTGGGTAAATCAGTGCCTCTTCGGGGTGAATCTCATGGGGCGTGGCCCCGCGGACCCTAAAGCGGCTACTTTGAGGTTGGGTCAAACCATTGAGGCGACCCCTTTCTTATAGATACTCCACATCTGAGCACGTTGCTCTGCCAGCGGCGGTGAGTAGCTGTTCAGGGCCCACAGGGTGGCGGTGCTCTGCACCAAACCGAGGAATGCGGTTGCTGCTGCATCTACACCCACGTCAGACCTGATGCTGCCTTCCCGTATGCCGTCCTTAAGAACTCCTCTGACGAACTCTAGGTAGTGGGTAAGCATCAAGGCTACACGTGGACTAAGACCAATACCGTCAAAGCCCATTGCCTCTGTAATCACGATGAAAGAGGCTGCTCGTCGGTCTTCCACATCACTGAGGTGTGCCTTAAGTATGCGCTCCAGGTTCTTCAGTGCAGAGGCACTTTCCTCCGTGGCATTACGTACCGTATTCAGCAGGTTCTGCTCAATATCGTCTATGAGGAGAGAGAAGATTTGGTGCTTGCTGGTGAAATGGCGGTAGATGGCCCCTTCCGTCAGTCCCACCTCTTCGGCAATGGCATCAATGGTCACGTTTTCCATGCCTTTGGTAGTGATGAGGCTTCTTGCGGCCTCTATTATTTGGTGTTGCCGTATGAGGGTGCTTTGTCTTGTCATGAGTATATTCACCCAGCATTGCAAGTAAGCGTTCGCTTACATCATACTGGTTTCTCAGAACTGATGTCAACCTTTATTTCTCCTTTGTGTGAGCAAAATATGGTGCGGGAAACACTGATTCTTGCTTCAACATCATAATCGCATTTGGGCAAACATCACGCGATGTGCTATAATTGACTGTAGTAATTGCGCGTAGCCTAGTCACAGGGGGCAGTAATGGAAGAAGTTTTTAGGGAAGCATTAAATCTGCTGAGGAAGGGTGAGCCCTTTGTAATAGCCACGGTGGTAGGTACGCAGGGTTCTACCCCTCAGAAACCCGGTGCTAAACTGTTGGTGCGTGAGGATGGCAGTGGCGTTGGTACGTTGGGGGGTGGTTGCGTGGAGGGAGACATATGGTTTGCCGCCAGTATGCTGCTGAAAGAGGGCGGTGAGCCTACTCTTACGGAGTATGAATTGAATGAGGATATTGCTGCCAGAGAGGGACTGGTATGCGGCGGAACCATGCATTTTCTCATTGACCCTGTCTTTGATCCAAAGGCTATTCTACAACCCGTTAGCAATGTCGTTGGTGCCTACGATGGAAGTCGCAGCGTGGGACTGGCTACTCTCCTGAAGCCTTCTGAGAATAAGGGTACGATAGGAGACAAGCTCTATATTGGAGAGGACGGAGAGGTCAAGGGATCTGTGGGAGAATCGCTGCGGGACATAGAGGTGGCCGATGCCCTCCGAGAGCTTACAGACTACGGCAGGGTGAAGACGCTGGTTACCCAAGATGGCGCTCGGGTCTTTATGGAGGGCTACACTACGCCCGCCGCTGTGATAATCGCAGGAGGAGGCCACATCGGTAAATCCCTGGCTCCTCTGGTGACGATGCTGGGCCTGCGCTTGCATGTAATCGATGACCGGCCAGAGTTTGCCAATAAGGAGCGATTCCCCGAGGCCGACAGCGTTGTTGTGGCGGACTATGCCGAGGGCGTGACTCAGCTGGATCTCCGTCCAAACAGTTCCGTGATAGTTGCCACCAGGGGGCATCGTGAGGATGACCGGGCTTTGGAGGCAGCTGTCCGCAGTCCTGCAGGTTACGTGGGGCTGGTTGGAAGCCGACGTAAGACCATCCTGATTTACGAAGAACTGCTTCAGCATGGCATTCCTTTGGAAAGACTCCAGGCGGTCCATGCGCCCATTGGGCTGGACATTGGAGCCAAGACCCCGGAGGAGATTGCCCTGAGCATCGTTGCGGAGATTGTGGCTTTCCGTGAAGGGCATTCCGGCAAGACCATGACTATGGAGGGAAGATACCTCCAGAAATTAGCCCAAAAGGTGGGGGTCCCAGCCTAAGACACGGGCAATGGACGGCATCTCAGCTATTCTTCTGGCCGCGGGAGAGTCCACCAGGATGGGTCGACTCAAGGCTCTCCTGCCCTGGCAAGGTGTGACCTTGGTCGAATACCAGGTGCAGTCTCTACAGCGGGCGGGGGTGGCCGAGGTTGTGATGGTGGTGGGCCATCGTGGAGGCGAGGTGGAAGCGCCGGTGAAGGGGATGCCAGGCGTAACGACCGTGGTCAACCCGGACTACAAGCAGGGGAAGACCACCTCCATCAAGGCTGGACTACGTAATATCTCTAGCTCTGCTGTGGGAATCCTTGTGCTAGCAGTCGATCAACCCCGCCCTGCTCAGGTCGTGGAGTCCGTTATCAAGGCCCATTTGGAGCAGGGTGCGCTGGTTACCTACCCAGTATACAGCGGGCACGGGGGCCATCCCATCGTATTTTCTGCCAGCCTGCTACCGAAGCTTCTGGCCATCACGGAGGGGGGACAGGGCCTGCGTGAGGTTACTCTGCGACACAGGGAGAGCACGTACAAGTTGCAGGTAGACAGCCCTATTGTGACGGTGGACGTCAACTCCCCGGAAGACCTTCAGGAGGCTCTGACGCTTTTTGAGAGACGATAACAGCCACTTAGATGGCTCCTTCTTCACGTAAGGCCGTGATCTCCTTCTCATTTAGCCCCAGCATGTCCCTTAGGACCTGGACAGTGTGCTCTCCCAGGTCGGGAGATGGGAGGTAAGCCCCCCCAGGGGTGCGGGACAGCTTCAAGGGCGTGTCCACTATCTTCACGCTACCCAGGCGCGGGTGACGTATGTCCTTAATCATTCCACGATGTTGCAATTGGGGGTCAAGGGCCGCCTTGTCTATGGTGTTCACGGGACCGCAGGGGATGCCAAGGGGTTCCAACTCTGTCAACCACTCCTGGGTTGTTTTCTTTCTAAGGGCTTTTGCTAGCATAGGCTCCGCTATGGCCCAGTTCTGGGTTCGTGTCCAGCCGTCGTCAAAGCGAGGGTCATCTATGAGGTCGATGAGGTCCAGGGCTGAGCAGAGCAGGGGCCACTTCTCCTTACGACCGTCAGCAAGGGCGATTGTCATGTAACCATCACTGGTCTGGAATGCCTGAAAGGGGGATGTAACGGGGTGCCTGGTGCCCAAGGGTTTGGGGACATCTCCCGTGGTGAAGTAGCGAGTGAATGCGTTTTCCAGGATCGCTACCTGGCAGTCCAGCATGCTTATGTCCACCATCTGTCCGAGTCCACTGCTATTGCGCTCCTCGAGGGCCGCCAGGATGCCGATGATGGCGAAGAGGCCAGCGGTGATGTCGCCCTGGGAGACTCCGGGCCGAATGGGTGGTCCCTCTGGTTCTCCTGTGATGCTCAGGACTCCCCCCATTCCCTGGACAACTACGTCCAGGGCTGCCTTTGTGGAATAAGGCCCGCTCTGTCCAAAGCCGGATATTGCCGCGTAGATGATACCGGGGTTGTGCTGCTTTATGACCTCGTAGTCCAGACCCA
>JASLXI010000037.1 GCA_030740415.1 Dehalococcoidia bacterium | reverse complement strand
CCTCCTTCAGCAACCCCAGGCAGATGAGATTTCTCATGCTGACCGGTGGTGTTAGCCTCGGTGTGTTCATAGTTTTGTTTGCCATATCCACCATCTACCTGCTTTCCCTGACTCTGGCTCTGCTGGTGGGATTCCTATTCCAGATATTCATGACAAGCAACTTCACCCTGGTCCAGGTCATCTCACCAGACTACGTCCGAGGACGGGTCCTGAGCATCCGCATGATAGCCCTGGGAATAGGCCCCGTGGGAATGGTCCTCCTAGGCACTGGGGCAGAGATATTTGGTCCTGCTCAGGCCACAGCAGTGATGGGAGCCATTGCAGTGGTTCTGGTGTTAGGGATTCTGATCGCAATGCCATCGTTGCGGAAGGTTCAGGCTACGGCAGCAGACGAAGAAGCTCCCCCACCGGTTGATGAGCAGAAACCGTCGTCTACACCCAGTGCCTAGCAGGGAGTATCCCCGCAACGGGTCTGCACTCCGCTTTCTTCATGATATTGTCGGGTTGTACTGATTCATGGCCCAGTCCAGGCCATGAATCAGTATGTCTGCAACTGCATTCCGCACCGCGACCACTGCTTCTTCAATCAGTGGGGTTTCCTGGGAGTTGAACGCCCCTAGGACGAATTCCACCTCGCTCATGCTCTGCGGAGGGTGGCCTATCCCAACACGTATGCGAGGAAAATCCTGACTCCTCAGTGCACCAATAACAGACTCAATACCCCGGTGTCCACCGGCGCTTCCCGAAGGACGGACACGAATCTTTCCTACGGGCAGGTCCATATCATCGTAGATGACAAGCAGGTCGTGAAGCGGTGTCTGGAAGCGTCTAAGCAGGTAGGACAGGGCTTCTCCGCTGTGGTTCATAAAAGTACGCGGCTTGACCAGCACCACTTCTTCTTTTCCCAGTTGGCCCTGGCCGATGACCACTAACCGTCGTCGCTCGGACACCTTTATGCCAGCGTCGAGGCTGATGGCATCAATGCACGCGAACCCGACGTTGTGCCTTGAGCTGTTATAGCCCTCCTCCGGATTGCCTAGACCTACTATTAGTTTCATCGGTCGGCTAGGGAGGCCCCCAAAAAGGCCAGTACCTGAGGACTCATGGCATTGGACAGAGGACTCAAGTCAGTCATGCGGACTATCTTTATCACTTTATGGGTTAAATCCTGGCTCCAAGCATCGTCCCATTGGGATGCCACAATAACCTCCTCTGGATACTGAAGTCTCATGTAGAAAGCACTCCGGAGCCGTAGCTGGCCTTCAAGCTGTGGAGCGAACAATTCTGACACGTCCAAACTGTTCTCGTTTGTGGAGTAGGAGGTCATGGTCTTCTAATCTCCACCGACCATCTGAAGGAACTCGTCCTCGGAAAGCAAGGGGGTGCCCAGTTCTTCTGCCTGCTCCAGCTTTGAGCCGGCATCCTCTCCTGCCACCAGATAATTAGTCTTGCGACTGACGCTGTTTCCCACGGAACCGCCAAGCTCCTTGATCCTGGCCTCAGCCAAGCTCCTGGTGAGGTTCTCTAATCTGCCGGTGACCACAAACTGCACCCCGGCCAATGGGAGGTCGCGTGGTTCTTGAGGGACTGCCTTCTGCAGGCGTACCCCTGCATCGCGTAGCTTCTTGATGACGTCCAGGTTGCTCTGGTCACCAAAATAGGCAGTTATGCTCGGAGCTATCTTCGGGCCGATACCGGGAACCTCCAGCAACTCCTCTTCAGAGGCATTGGACAGTCCGTCAAGGCTCCAGAAGTGAGATGCCAGGGTCTCCGCCATCTCAGACCCCACGTGTAAAATGCCCAGGGCAACAATGACTCTGGACATGGGGCGCTCCTTGCTCTTCTCGATGGCATTGACGATGTTGCTGGCACTGATATCTGCCATGCGTTCCAGTTTCATCAAATCATCCTTGGTGATGGAATAGACATCCGCTATGTCCTTGACCAGGCCGGCATCTAGAAGGGTGGCACACAACTTCTCTCCCATGCCCTCAATGTCCATTCCACCCCTGGAGACGAAGTGTTTAAGCAACTCATATAGCTGAGCAGGACAGACGATGTTGAGACAGCGAGACATTGCTTCGCCAACCGTACGCACTATCCCTGTGCCACATACCGGACACAGCTCCGGCATGGCGAACTCCCGCTCTTCCCCGGTGCGGCGCCCCATCACGGGGGCAACCACCTGTGGTATGACCTCGCCCGCACGCTCCACAACTACCCAGTCGCCGACGCGAATGTCCTTGCGATGAATGTCGTCCTCATTATGGAGTGTGGCCAGCTTCACAGTCACCCCACCGATGTTGACTGGCTCCAGGACAGCAAAGGGGTTAAGGCTGCCCGTACGTCCCACATTGACGCCTATGCCCAGCAGACGTGTCATTGCCTGTGTGGCCGGAAACTTGTAAGCCACGGCCCATCTGGGTTCCCTTGCCACCTGGCCAAGATTCCTTTGATAGGCAAAGGGGTTCACCTTCACCACCACACCGTCGGTGTCGTAGTCCAGATCTTCTCTGTCCTCCACCCACTGCCAGTAGTAGTTCTTCACCTCCTCCATGCTGTGGTACAGGACATTATGAGGATTTATCTTGAACCCGAGGGATTTTAGGTACTGCATGGTCTCCCAGTGGTTGTCCGGCATTGGGATCCCCTGAGCATACCCAAGGCCGTATATGATTATGTCCAGGGGGCGCTGTGCCGTATTCCTGGGATCCAGCTGGCGAAGGGAGCCGGCGGCGGAGTTCCGTGGGTTGGCGAAGGGTGGAAGGCCTTCGCCAACCCTCTGCTCATTTAACTTGGCAAATAAGGAACGAGGAAAATAGACCTCTCCACGAACCTCGAAACGTTCAGGAGATTTTCCGGGAATAGAGAGAGGTATGGAGCGAATTGTCCGCAGGTTCTGAGTGACATCCTCGCCGTGAAGGCCGTCTCCGCGAGTAGCTCCGTGGACAAGCATCCCGTTCTCGTATGTGAGGGCTACGGCTAGGCCGTCCATCTTCAACTCGCACACCATGTCAAAGGTAGCGCCGTCTAGAAGGTTAATGGCGCGCCGATGCCATGCCTCAAGCTCGCCATCGTCAAAGGCATTGGCCAAGCTGAGGAGGGGAATCGGATGCTCGACCTCGACGAAACCCTCCGCAGGTGCTGCACCCACCCTCTGTGTTGGAGAATCTGGGGTGACCAGCTGGGGGTACTGCTCTTCAAACCATCCAAGCTGCCACATGAGGCGATCGTATTCGGCGTCGCTCATCTCGGGCTGGTCGAGGACGTAGTACAGATGGTTGTGGCGGTCTATCTCCCTGCGGAGTTTCTGCACCTTTTCCCTTATGTCTGTGTCGATCATGGTCGCTCTGAATATGCTTGATCACATGAGATAAGCACTACCCGTTTCGTTCGTGGATAAGTATAGCAAGGGTATACGAGCGATGGAAGCAAATTGACCCAGTCGGCATGTTGCTTGCCCGGCTGGATGGAAGGGAAGTTTGTTCGCGGTTGGAAGTGTGGGTGAGGTTGAGGCATTGCTCACCAGATCAGAGTGCCTATAGGAGATCAGTGCAGCCTAGGTCAGATATGGCGGCGTTAAAACGGTCTAAAGCATTACGTAGGAAGGTCGTGGCACGCTCTCCCTCCCAATCGCAATACCCTCCCACGACTACCCAGAAAACGAAGGCCTCCAGCGTGGAATACCTATAGTCGAGGAGGCACTCTTCAAAAGAGTAGTCCCTAACCCCATTTTCTACAAGCTCGGAGTGATACGTGCGTAGGAGGTCCGTTTCCATGTCCCTTCGCTGCTGCGGGGGAAACGCCTCGTTGATGAAGGTAGTAGCATCGTAGATGCCCCTGCCCTTTACACAAAACTCCCAGTCAAAAGCAACAAGCGACTGCGAGTCAACTGGCGAGCCGAGAAAGCAATTGTCGAGACGATAGTCTCCGTGGACTATGGTCCGTGGATGATCCGTAAGTCTGGTCTTGATGGCTGGGATATGTTGGCTCAGCTGTTCCCCGATTACACGCAATTCACGGGGCATGCCGTCACCGGATTTCCGAACAAAAATCTCCCATGCGTCCGCGTAGGCCTCTTGGTAGACGCTGGCTTCGGCATTTTTCAGTGGCATCCAATCTAATTCCTGCAATTGGGGCCCCTCCCACCACGAGGCTTGGAACCTAGCCAACTGGCGCATGGCAAGCTGAGCCTCTGCTTGCGAACATCCCACCACGCTATCACCCTGTCGAGCGTCGCCTAGGTCCTCCAGTAAAAGGACCGTATGCCCGGTTGCCGGATCAATTGCGCTGTAGTAGTTATAGGGGGTGCGAAGACTAGAAGTGGTTGAAATTTCTTCGTAAAATCTGACTTCGCGCTGGTGGTCTCCCACTTTGTCAGAGATAGCTTTCACATCCGGGTCTGTGGATGGAATCTTTATTATTACGGTACGCGGCAAAGTTTCTGGTTCATTGTCATAGTCAAGCCTTAGGCGCCCAATCTGGTTCATGAACCCCTTGCCTTCGCCTATCTCCTCAACCGTGTAGGACACTACAGAGGCGTTGTTCGAGGGTGATCGGTAGTGAAGTGCCTCAGTTAGCCACAAAGGCGTGAGTTCGTCAAGGCTATTCGGAATGCTCAATTGTGCCAACAGATTTATTCTCCTACCTTATCTTGCGTGCGAAAAGCACACAGTGGTCCATGGGCTTTGGATCAGTAAAATACATGACTCCAGACAGCTTTTCTTCGTCTGGAGGGAGCACTTCCAATCCCAGGCCGGACAGAATAGAGACGATAGCATCTGCACCATATAGCTGAAAGGTACGATAGGAGCCGTATGCCCCGTCGAAAACGGTGGCCATTCCATCGCCGACTTTGAACATCAACTGGAGAACGCCACCCACCTTTAGAACCCTAGCAAGCTCAGGCAAAGTCACATCTTTTATCAGCTCTGGGAAGATGTGTTGAATTACTGCGTTACACAGCACAAAATTAAAGTGGTCGCTGGGCAGATCCAGAGGTGCGCTCAGGTCTGCCACTGATACCCTGTCCGCAATCTCCGGATGGGTCTCCTGAGCCACCAGGATGTTCTCGGGTACAGCGTCTATTCCCGATATGTCATAACCCGACGACCAATAAAGAAACACGTCCCTCGCACCTGCGCCACATCCCGCATCCAGACCCTTTGAATCTTGAGGGATCAGTTCTTTCATCCGTGCTATCAGGTCCTTGTCTCCAGTCAGCAGAGGATGAGATACCTTGTCATAGTGAATCTGCAAGGACTCATTGGAAACCTCGGCATACCGCCGACTATTGTTGTGATAGAACTCATCTGATGCCTGATGCATATCGCTCCTTTGCTAATAAATTGCTTAACCGAGAGTCCGAAACCTCGACGGCTGCTGCTGAGTGTCAGGGACCCGGCTGGCCTCCAAATATATCCACAAACTGTCCTGTCATGTCCCTTGGAGCCTGAGCGACCAGGAACAACGCAACCGCGGCGATCTCTTCTACCGTGCTCCACTCAGGATCACCTTCAGGCTTAACTATCCTTGTCATGTCTGAATCCACCCACCCGGGATTCATGCCATTGACGCGAATACCGTGGGGCCTTAGAGACCGGGCGAGGGAAGACGTATAACCCACGATGGCCCATTTGGTAGTGGTATAGGGACCGGAATCATCATCTGCGGCTCGTGCCGACGACGAACCGATGTTGATAATCGCTCCTGCTCGACGTGCAACCATATGGGGAGCAACAGCACTGCAAGTTAGGAATGTGCCACGCAAGTTGACCGCCATCATCTCATCCCACTGCTCAACAGTCGTTGTCCAGGTCGGGGTATCGTAGAGCATGATGCCTGCACTATTGACCAGGATATCAATCTTTCCCCAGGCTGAGAGGACTTGCTGGACTGTGTCTGCAACCTGTTGGTTCTTAGTCACATCCAACAGGAACCCGCTGGCAATTCCCCTGGAGTTGGTAATCTCGGTCACTACTCGGTTATAGCCCTCCGGAGTCCGAGCGCCGACAGCCACCATTGCTCCCTCTTCAGCAAATCTCTTGGCAATTGCCCTTCCAATTCCTCTGCTGGCTCCAGTTACTAGAGCAACCTGATCCTTGAGAACCATTTCATCTCCTTGCTGAATCGAAGGCTTCCTGGCGCTGGATACGGCGCCCTAATGACAGTGCATAAAAGGGTATCAGGGGTGGAGGGGGAAGGATTGCGCACCTCTTCCCCCTGCCATTGCCCACTGAGTTATGTTTCCTGTGTGCTTTTTACTTCAGCCTAGGGTATCCAAGCACTCCAAATATCTTCATTAGCATCTACCCAATCCTGCGCAGCCTCGGCGTAATCTTTGCCGTCGTCAGTGACGGCCAAGACCATTTCATTCTGCTGCACGTTTGTGATGGTGAAGTTCTGAAAGAACTCATAGGCTTCTGGGAAATCTTCCTCGAATCCCGGCCACGCTAGTTTGGCAACATCATCAGAAGGCCACCCACAGTCAAAGTTCCCCCCAGAGGGATAGCACTCTTCAGTCCACTGAGGCAGTTGGATTTCGACCATGTCGTACTTGGTATGAGACCAGTGAGGAGCCCACATTACCATGAAGAATGGAGCACCGCGCTGATATGCAGCATCTATCTCAGCAAAGCTTGCGGTCTCGGAGCCGGAATAAAACACCTCAAAATCGACTCCCAGCGCATCAAGCCGCTCCTGATTCCTGTAGTCCCAGGCTGGAGTGAAATCTAGAAGCCGTCCCTTTTCCCCAGTCTCTGTCGTAGCAAAGACATCGGTGTACTGGTTCATATCTCCGTAGCTCGCCAGGTTTGGGGCTACTGGGGAAATACCCCTTGCTGAATCACCTTCGATGACATACCTGGGAACGAACCATCCGTTGGAGCCCAAAATACCCGTTGAGCCTATTCGCTCGACTGCTCCCCTGTTATCCACAAAATCTTCTATGAATCCCGCGCTGAATGATGGCCAATTACAACAGGCAAGGTGAAACTCACCGCTTTCCAATCCCGCAAACATGGCTGCAGAGTCGGCCGCGGCAAACTTCTGTTCCACTGTGTACCCCATCTCCTCCTCCAGCAGGATCTTGGCCACCGCTGTAGTCACAAGTTGCCCGTCCCAGTCCTGCTCAATGAGTATGATGGGCCCCTTATCCTCTTCTGAGCTGCAGGCTGCTCCAAAGAGAACCATAATAAGAGCCAGTGTCAATAGGACCGGGAAGTAATTCCTCAAACGCTTATTAGACATTTCCGTCCTCCTCATATTTGCCATACGAATACGGCTAAATTCAGATGCTCCACAGATGCCACCAGCAGCTACATCACCATCACCTTTCCAGCATCATTAGCTGAGATTGCCTATGCTTGCCTTGGGTGATTCGATCCAGAACCATAGCCATCAAAACTATGCCCCCGCCTGCTACAAAACCCTGTCCCATATCCATATAAACCGAGCTGACGTATACGTCTTCGCCGAGTCCACCACCACCGACCAGACCTCCAATGATT
>JASLXI010000036.1 GCA_030740415.1 Dehalococcoidia bacterium | reverse complement strand
TCACTGTTACGGGAGCTCTCCATGTGCGGCCACCGTCTTCGGAGCTGACCATCTCTATGCTGGTCTCAGTCCTGGGAACCAGTACAAAGGCTTCTACGTCGAAAAGGAAGAAGACCGGCATTATAGTGACGAACTTGGTGTAGGTAACGTATATGACATCCTTATCCGGGTCCTGGCTGCTTGGTCCCACGGTGAGCCAGGGTTTGTCCAGGAAGGGGAGAAGGAGATCGTAGGTTGTCCTGCCCTCCGCATCCACTACCGCCGGCCCGGTATCAACGTGGCTCTCGGCGGAGGCTATAGGCTCTGACCACGTGACGCCTCCATCGCTGGAACTCGCTATGGGAATGGAGGACACAGCGGCGTCGCCCACCGCATTACGAATTGTAAACTCCTCTACGTTTACCGAAATGGAGGCCGCATAGGCATTTCCCTGTCTATCAAAGGCGATCACTGGGTCGCCGGCTCCACCAAGGTCTCCAGAAGGGTACTTGACCTGGTATGGCCCCTCCCATGTAGCTCCGCCGTCGATGGTGTTGTAAGTGGTAATCCCGGGAAAGTTGTAGTCTATGACCCCCAGAATCAACTGCTCCGGGTCTTTGGGATTGACCGCCAGGTGAGGTTCCGTCTGAAAGGGGACCCTGCTGAAATCACGGGTAACCAGGATGTTGCGGCTGAATTTTGGCGAAGGGCTTCGATATGGCACCAGAGGTCCCTGACCGCCTCCACCTGCCTGGGGAACGATTCCCCTCACCTTTGGGTCCTGGGGCGGGAACTCTGCGCCCAAGGGGTTTCCTTTAGCCGTGGTAAGGCGTGGGTCCAGCCCCTGCGCTATAAGCCATGTGGAACCTGAGAGGTTCTTTTGGAATGTTTCCATCAGGGAGGAGTCCAGAGGACGCGGTGTTGTAAACGTGGGTCCTTGCTCATGTCCGGCAAATGCGGTGTTGGATAAGGACGCCGTGGTCAGCAACAATATCAGAATGACGCTTGCCCTCAGGAATCTCCGTGTCATTTTAACTCCATCCTTACCTTGTGCGAATTGATTCCAATTTCCCAAACGTATATGCGCGCCAAGCGCCGATGGGACCAGTGCCGCGGCTCAATTAAGACTGCTCACCACAGTATCCATTTGGCTTATCACGGACAGCAGCGCTTCCTTGGTGAAGGTGACGCTGGCGTCTTCGTAGTCAATAGCCCCCGATGTGGAGTATTCTGCGAGCCAGTCCAAGTGGTCGTCGGCAGGAGCAGTGGGACTGGGAGTTCTCTCGTTCCAATCAAAGTAGTTGTCGATTTTCAGTATTATTCTGTCGACTGGAGGGGCCAGCGCTGGATCGGCATTGGAGGCGACTGTCTTCATGGTGTTCCAGTAGGCAACTGAGTCCTCTCGTGTCAGAGGAAGGTCTTTTCTCAACTCCACTAGCAAAAGGCGGTGCTTTTCGACGGAATCGGACATCTCCGTTAAGGTCTCCAGATTGCTCTGCTGGCTTTCCATTTGTGATTGGATAGATTGAATCTGTTCTTCCAGCGTCACTGCCTGCTTCCGGGCTGAAGACAGTATCTCCATATCCGACTCCATCTGCGTCAGGGTTTGCAAAGCCGAGACCATCTGCTCCTCTGCGTCTGAGAGCTGCGCTTGTAGAGTGTTTTTCATCTGGGCGGCTGCTGCTAGCTCCGCGGCGAGGAACTGCGATTCCGAATTGGCCGTCTCCAGATCGGATTGTAGCCTGGATATCTTATCTCCCGAAGAGTCCAGAACTGAACTGCCAAGCCATAGGCCTGCGGCCAAGCCCAGTAACCCAACAATGGCCGTTACGGCACCCCGCCTCAAGAGGGTTTTCTTTTCGTCTGCCCTGTATAGGATGTCTCTGTTCAGCATGTGCCACTTCCAGAAGTTTGCCTTATGCCTGTATAGTGTAGTGCCTAGAAAAGTTGCGGTCTAGTCTAGCACATGTAACCGGCCTTCAGGGAGATACAAATCAGTCAGGGCCTTACGCAATATACGGTTGGATGCCAGGCGATGGATTTAGATGTGACGACGCATCTACCCGTTTTATTTACCTGACGAGGCTCTGCATGGGTTTGTAATGGCTGGTAGAATAGTGGTCACTTGAAATGAGGCCAAGGTTGAATAAGGACGGTCAAATAGTCAAGGTGCTCGATAGCTTGTACCAAGTCCTGGCTTGCCACCATTGTGGAACGCGGATTAGATTTGGGGACTCCGAGTGCCCTCACTGTGGAATAGATGTGGAAGATGTGCTGCGACTGTGGGCTGCAAGGCTGTTGGATAAGCTCGGCACCTGAGACAACACTGGGCAATATAGTGTGATCAGTAGGTTCTTGATTCGCTTTAGATATGCGGTGAAGATGCAAGGAATTCGGAGGGTAAGATGCCAGGAGACATGATTGAGGTGGCCCAACTCTGTGGGGTGTGTGACTCAGAGGTCGGAACCTTCTCGGCGAAGAAAGAGAACCTCATGCTTTCAGTTGTGGATAGCATTTGGTGCGGCACGTGCAAGACAACTGTGCCAGCGGTCCGCGACGTCGCCGGACGAAAAGCATCTGCCGAAAGAGAGGTGGAGAGCTACCCAAGGTCGCTTCCGTCCTAGTGTAGTGTCTCCGCAACTACTGTAGGCATGACCTCGGGGCAGGATTCTGGGAGCGCTGAGATGGTAACTAGGAAAACCACCGATGAGTGGCTGTCAGAGCTAGACTCAGGTGCAAATAGGATGGCCGATTTCTTGGAAGCTTGTACTGGGAGGCGCTCTGGACCTGAACGAGACTAATGAATGGGGAAATCCCGCCTAGTAGAAGAATGGGAAGGTCTGCTACCCATCGGCTAAGAATGGATATATATCCCTGGGCTTCTTTCACGATGGCAGCCTGGCAGGCCCCAAAGGCAAAATCGAGGGTACCGGTAAGAGAATGAGGCATGTCAAGGTAAAAAGCCTCGACGATATTCAGCCTGAGCAGTACGCATACTGGGTGCGTGAAACAGTGGCCTCTAACCAGCGTGAGTCGGGATAGGGGCTATTGGACTGCTTCACCCACGGTTTTCTGCAGCCCCCCTATGATGAGCTGGTCTCCAATCTTCACAAGGGGGTGCCAGATGAGACGAGGTTCCTGCAGTATAAATTGGAGCAGAGGTTCGTCGTTGAGCCATCCGCCCCGAGACCCAGGGCATTAAGTGGTGGGCTGTTCCCTGAGAAGACCTCAGATATCCTGTATCCCTGAACTAATCGGCGCAGCTTATCCTCCCTGAGGCGTTCCTGTAAGAAGCCTGCTCCTCTATCCTGATACCTTTTGCGTAGAGACACGCTCTCACCTTACGACAGGTTGATCAGTAGCTCCACAAGTATAAGGCGGTACGGGGCATTGATGTGGCCTCCAAGGTGCTTAAACTGGAACGTATTACACCCCATGTAATGGGTACTTGAGGGAAGGAACCAGGGCTAACATCTCGCAAGAGTCCTGTACCTGCTCCTGCGTCGAAGCAGGGTGCTGCCTCAGTCTCCGATAGCGTTTCTGATCACACCACCTAGTTGGGAGCATGGAACGCATCGTGTGGGATCTGATAGGTGCCGACAAAGGCGCCTGACACCGAATCACTGTCTGAAATGATTCGGGATGGAGAAAGAGTCTGTGATGCTGCACGGGCATCCTCACGGCATCCCGAAGGTGTGGGGTAAGGTCGTTCTGTTCCAGGACTTTGAGCCGTCTGCGGGAAAAACGGGCTGTGGAGAAATCACAAGGACGTTCATGGTACAAAAAGGGCGCGGAGATGATTTACAGTCCTCGGCAAAGGCTGCCGGGCTGTCATTCCTATAGATGCAGCCTGTGAAGGAAGGCTCTTGATCTGCATCGGATGGGTGCCATTTGGAGGCCTATCCCCTGTATAGGGGTCACCTCCACTTTGTCATGGGCAGCTTACCCGGACAAGGCGAATCTGGAATCCGTTCATGGGGCAATCAATAGGCAGACGGCTCAGCAGTATCTAAGTATCCTCCACGGCTACTGTGGGCTGCCCGTGGAATGGAGGCCATCGCGGGTGACATTCAGGTGAAGCTCTATGCCTGGATTGGGTAGAAGGATATCTCCTACCAGTGGACCATCTCCCAGGCGCAAAATGGATGCCAATATACGCTCTCTGTCAAGGTCCAGGATGCCTACAGTGCCCAACCTGGTGGAGTGATGGTGCGGGAATGTTGCACTACCCGGGTTGACGTGTACCACACTGCCCTGATGGACTAGTCGTTCGTAATGAGTATGGCCGCTGACTACGATGTCCACAGGGCTATCGAATTTTACTCCGGAAGTAACATCGTGAATCAGGCCGAGTCTCCAGCCTTCGATATCGAGTATGTGTGCCGGCTTCACCCGCGGATCGTCTATCCCGAAATCGTTGTTTCCAAGGGCTGCCAGCACCGGAGCGATGTTTTCCAGCCAATCCAGAACTCGAGATGTGACGATGTCGCCGGCGTGCAGGATCAGGCCCACGTTATGAAATGTTGCGGCCACCTCTGGCCAAGGCTCGCGGATGGAGGAAGGCAGATGGGTATCGGAAATAAGGCCTATGCGCATGGGTAAGCAACAGATGTTAGGCCGTAAGCTCCGGTGGTCTTGCCCAGACCAGAGGATTAGGCCGGAGTTTGGTACCCCTCAGTTGCCAACCTCTCCAACACCTCCGCCACCTTCTCTACCTCGCTAGTTGTATTGAAAAAGTGTGTGCTAAAGCGGACGCCGTCCGGGCCATGTACCGTCCTGGCCACGATGCCAAAACGCTCCTGAAGAGCAGTGACAAGTTCCTCAGGCGGCCAGCCGTCCAGGCCGACGGTGACGAGACCACAGGCAGACCCAGGAGATGTCGGGCTGAGGAGATTGCATCCACCAAGAGTGGTAACTCGCTCTCGAAGGAGATTCGAAAGACTCATGGTACGTTGCTCAATTTGTGAGATGCCGGTGTCGGCAGCCAGGCGGAGGCTCTCAGAGAATCCGGCTACTAAGCCTGGGCTCTGGGAGACGAGGGAAAACCGTGCCAGGTGACGTCGCTGTGTGTTCTCACGGCCTGACTCCAGGGCGTTGGTGGAAAAAAGGGGTTCCAGCATATCGCGTCGCTCAGGACTGACGTACAGGGCGCCGGTCCCCACAGGCCCCATCAGCCACTTCTGGCCAGACAGGGCAAAGAAATCGCATCCCAGGTCACTGACGTTTACATCCACCTGTCCGAAGCTCTGAGCACCGTCCACCAGGACGGGAATTCCCATTTCGTGGGCGGCACTGGTTATCTCCTTGATTGGCAGGCGCAGTCCACAGGTGTATTGGATATGGCTTAGGGCAACCAGTTTGGTACGCTCGCTCATGGCAGACGCCACCAGCGCGAGCGCCTCTGACTGCTGAGACAGCACGGGAATACTGACGGAGTTCACTTCGACCCCCATGCGTTGGGACAAGACACCGGCCGGAGAGGTAAGGGCGGGGTGCTCCAGGTCACATATCAGGATCTCATCTCCTGGCTGCCAGTCCATGCCGTAGAGAACGACATTTACCCCTTCCCTGGTACTGTGTGTGATGGTCACGTCTTCTTCCCCCGCGTTCAGCGCGGAAGCAACTGCGGCGCGGGCCTCGTTGTCGACCTCACGGCCAAGGGCCACTCCTCTTGAACTGGCAGGCCCTACCCGGGCTTCCTGCTCCAGGGTTTCTGCAATACGATGAAGGACTGAGGTAGGCGTAGGCCCCGCCCAACCGGTATTCATATAAATAAAGTCCAGGGTGACGGGCAGGAGCTCTCTAAGCTGGTCTACATTCATATTTCTTGTCCATTCTATATGTGCTTTAGAGTGAGTGTGGAGAGGCCTTGGCCATTCTACCACGGAGTCTCTCGTAAGACCACATTGCAGACCGCTGGGGATTGCAGTTAAACTCGATCTTGTAGGACGTGGCAATGGACATTGCACAAGGGGTCTAGATGGATCATTCAGGGCCGGGCGGCATGCACAATCACTTCGAGGGGCGTCGCGATAGAGACAATTCGCAATCCACTGCGCCTATACCTGGGGCCATGATACGGCGTGTGCTTCACTATTTCCTGCCGTACAAGGCCAGGGCAACGGTCATATTCCTCTGCATTTTGGCTTCTGCCATCATCGGCCTGGTGCCCCCACTCCTCATCCGCACCATAATCGACAGTGCTATACCTGGGGGTAACCTATCCTTCCTCAGTTGGTTGGCCCTAGGCATGATACTCGCTTCGCTGGTCACTGGGTTCATCGGCGTGGCACAGAACTACCTGAGCAACCTGATAGGCCAGGGAGTGATGTACGACATGCGGAACCATCTATACAGTCACCTCCAAAGTCTTCATCTGGGCTTCTTCATCAACGTGCGCACCAGCGAGACCATCACTCGCCTGAACAACGACGTCGCGGGCATTCAGAATGTTGTGACGGGCACTCTGGTCAGCATTGTGTCCAACGTGATCATCTTGGCCACCACTGTTGGTACGATATTCTGGTTGAGCTGGCCGTTGGCAATCGTCTCGGTGCTTATCCTGCCCCTGTTTATCATTCCCACCCGCAGAGTGGGGCGAATCCGCCAGGACCTGACCAGAAATATCCAGGAGCAGCGGGCGGACCTGACACACATTCTCCAGGAGACCCTCAGCGTGGGGGGATACATTCTCATGAAGATCTTCGGCCAGGAGCGTGTGGAGCGGGAGAAGTTTCGAGGGAAGAACTGGGAGATCATGAGGCTTCAGATACGCCATGCCCTGGTAGGGCGGTGGTACTTCATGATTATCGGGCTCTTTGGCACCCTGGGCCCTGCACTGGTCTACTGGATGGGAGGATGGCTGGTGCTGCGGGACTCCATGACCATTGGCACGGTGGTCGCTTTTGTAGCCTACCTGAGCCGGCTGTACGGGCCTGCGTCTTCCCTGGCCAGCGTCCACGTGGACGTCACCGCGTCTTTGGCCCTCTTCGATCGCATCTTTCAATACCTGGACACGACTTCGGAGATAGCCGACGCTCCCGACGCGGATGTGTTACTCAAGGTGAAGGGTCGAGTGGAGTTCCAGAACATCTCCTTCCACTATCGAGAGGGGCACCCGGTGTTGGAGGATGTCTCCTTCACTGTGGAACCTGGCCAAACTGTGGCATTAGTGGGGCCAAGTGGAGCGGGTAAGACTACCATTACATACCTGGTGCCCCGTTTCTACGATCCTACTTTCGGGCGCGTCCTCCTGGACGGCCAGGATATTCGGCACATAATGCTTCCTTCATTGCGGGAGCAGATAGGTATGGTGACCCAGGACACCTTTGTCTACCACGAATCCGTGAGGCATAACCTCCTGTACGCTCGTCCTGATGCGGACGATGAGGAGTTGGAGCGAGCCTGCCGCGATGCTCAGCTTTACGATACCATTGTGAACATGCCCTGGGGGTTTGACACCATTGTGGGAGAGCGCGGCTACCGCCTGTCCGGGGGTGAGAGGCAGAGGCTTGCCATTGCCAGGGTTATCCTGGAGGACTCCCACCTCATCGTTCTGGACGAGGCTACCTCTTCTCTAGACTCGGTCTCGGAAGATTTGATACAG
>JASLXI010000035.1 GCA_030740415.1 Dehalococcoidia bacterium | reverse complement strand
TCGGCCAAGCTCCTGCGTCATACCTGCACCTCGGTACCTCAAGAGTTCCGATTCCTATACTACCAGAGATGACTGATAAGAGCACACGAAGTGTCCTGGCATCCCACTTACCCCGGCCTGTCAATACACGCCGGGGTAGCCCGTTGGATGTCGTACCAACTGGTGTGTGTCACACCGCGATATGCGTGATCACATCGCATGTACTACTGAATACATCTACACGCTACTGCTAAACGGTGCCTTATTGACTTGACAAGCTCACGGGACATCAATAGGATTGAGCAACCAAATGATTGCAGCTATCCCTATCCAGAAAGGAGGTAATACGATGCGTCCTAATGGTTCTTCTGCCCCGCGGTTCGAGCACGCGCGTATCACCCACCTGACGACTAACCACAACAATGGTGCGATCCGCCTAGTCCTAGGTTACTACAGGCACACCAGTCACATTCATAGACACGCCGTTGCCTGTGAGCCATAGCTTCTCCTGTTCAACTCCTATTTGCCCCCCTCCGTTAGACTACCTAGCGCGTTGGCTATGCCCACAATGGGCTGGTTCTCACCTTCAGAGTTGCAGACACTTCGTTGAGCAGAGATTTCGCTGGTAGGGCAATGGTCGCCTATTATCCCCTGGCAAGTTCCGCACAGGGTCAAAACGTAAAGGAGGAGACATATGCAGCAGCAGCAGGATGCCCAATACATCTCTTCGCTGTACGGTGGATTCTGGAGCTTCGATGTCAAAGACTTCTGCTATATGACCAATCCCTATTTCCCGCCCAATGAGTTCATAGACTCCCTGAGGGTAGAGTTGAGAGACTTGGTCAAATCATATCCGTCTACCAATTGGTACCTCTCATCCCTTGCAGCCGAGCCCTTGGGAGTTACCCATGAGGAGTTGGTTTTAGCCAATGGGGCCAGTGAACTCATCAACACCATCACTGACCGCTTTGTGAAGCATCTGGCAGTCCCTATACCCACCTTCGATGAGTTCATCAACCGGGCTACCACCCAAGGCAAGCTGGTGAGCACGTATCAGCTAGAGGGTAATTTCGAGTTGGACGTTGAGGGTTTCATTCAACACGTGAAGGATAGTCGGGCCACCGCTGCCCTGATCATCAACCCCAACAATCCCACGGGAACCGTTATCTCTCAGCAGTCCGTTTGGCGACTGCTGGAGTCCTTGCGCCACCTAGACGTGATTGTGCTTGACGAGTCCTTTATCGACTTCGTGAGCGACGACCCTCCCCCCTCAGCAATGACCAGGCTGCGGGACTTTCCAAACCTGATTGTCCTGAAAAGCCTATCCAAGACCTATGGCATCCCAGGACTACGATTGGGGTACGCCGTCTCCGGTAACCGGTACAGGATCGCCGAACTGCGGAGCCATCTGCCCATCTGGGGGATCAACTCTCTGGCACAGTTCTTTCTCGAACATATAGGGGAGTACCAGCAACAATTTACCAACTCATGTGACGATGTGAAGGGTGCAACGCAGGCTCTGTTTTCTGGCCTACAGGGAATCTCTTATCTCCATCCCTATCCAACTAAGGGAAACTTCGTACTCAGCCGGCTGCTCAAAGGCTTTACGGCAACCGAGTTGACAACGCGCTTGTTCGAGGATTTCAGAATCCTCATAAACGACTGCAGCCGTAAGAAGGGACTCGATGGCAGCTTCGTCAGAATGGCCTCGCGCACGGTGGAGGAAAACGCCCAGCTTGTTCAGGCTCTTCAGGCGTTGGATGCCACCATCCCAATGGAAGAAGGGACATTCAGGTAGGAGGTAGCACGAATGAAGGCGGTTATTCTCGCAGCGGGACAGGGTACCAGACTAAGGCCCTTGACCAATCATCTTCCAAAGTGCCTGGTGCAGGTGCATGAGAAACCGTTGTTGCAGTATCAACTGGAGTCCCTAGAGCAGGTTGGCATCGGGCACTGTATCATCGTGGTGGGATATCTGGGAGACCAGGTACGGAGCTGTTTTGGCACCAGATTCGGTAACGTTCACATCACCTACGTCACCAATGATGTATTCGAGCAGACCAATAACATCTACTCCCTATGGCTGGCGCGCCAAGAACTGAACGATGACATCCTATTGCTTGAGGGAGACCTGTTGTTCGAGGATGGCCTACTTGGAGACCTTACGCAGGGTCGATACACAAATGTGGCGGTGGTGGACAGGTTTAACTCTTCCATGAACGGAACTGTAATCCTGGCCTCGCAGGGGCTCAGTACCTCCATGGTCCTCAAGGCCCAGCAGTCGGCGGACTTTGACTATCGGAATGCCCTGAAGACAGTAAACATCTATGTACTCTCTCAGGAAGTCCTCTCTCGGCAATTCTTGCCAACACTTGATTCGTACATAGACCGAGGCCTGACTAGTGAGTTCTACGAGGCTGTGATAGCACAGATGATCGCTGACGACAACCTTCAGATGACAGTTCACATGACCGGAGCCCGACGGTGGACCGAGATCGACACGGAGGAAGATCTGCGCCTGGCCGAGAAGTTTTTCCCAGTTTCCCTGCCCAGTGACTATACCCGTCCTAGGCAGGCCATTACAAGATCGCTCTTGAGTAGAAAGACCACTCGCACCAGGCCCGTGCGCTCCAGGCGGAGGTAGTTTTTGGGCATAGGATTCTTCCTCACAAAACCTCTCTCATCCAGTTCTTCTCTCTTGGGCTCACACAAAGCCCGGCAAAGCAATGTCCTAGGTGGCAAGGACTTAAGATATGCGCGACGATACTGTATAATGTCGCCCGCCATCTCCAGAAAAGGACAAATGTGCTCACCGTACAATGTGATTTCGACGACACCATCACTGTAAGCGACCTGGGAGCGGAGCTGCTTAAGAATCTTGCCCCGAACCAGAGTACCTGGCGAAAAGTAGACGAGGACTATCGCGCGGGACGAATCAGCGTAGAGGAGTGCCAGCGTAGTCAGTTCGCCAGAATGAAGATAGGGCCGAAAGAGGTCCAGAGGTACGCAATCAGAGAGGTCGAGATGAGGCCAGGTTTTTCGCAAGCGGTGGAGTACTGCCGCAATGAAGGCATACGGTTCGTCATCGTCAGCAACGGCCTGGACCTGTACATAGACTCCATTTTGGAAAATCTCGGCCTGGCAGACCTAGAGAGATATTCGGGACAGGCACGGATCACAGACGTAGGCATAGCTGTAGATTATGTCGACCCAATGGGCACCCAGTTAACAGAGAACTTCAAGACCGCCTGCCTGAAATATTTGAGGGCCGGGAATCAGCCCGTAGTTTGCATAGGTGATAGTGTCTCAGACATACCTCCTGCCCTAGGGGCCGATCACGTGATAGCAAGAAGCGAACTATTGAACCACTTCCAACGCCATCAGCTTCCCTACCTCGCCTTCGAAACCTTCTATGATGTCCAGCACCACCTTCAGAACCTACTTCATTCCTTAAGTGGTGCTGGCGCGAGGCCAAGGCAGACACACCCCTGAGAAGACCACATAATTTCAATAGAGGAAAGGAACTCGAGAAAGGAAATACCATGAACTCAGTACCGTGGAGTGAAGTGTCAGAAGACCGACTCATTCAAGGAATAAGGCGGCGCATAGTTACCGGGGAGCGAGTGATGCTGGGTCGTATCTACTTTCCAAAGGGTTCCAAGGTTCCGGCCCATACTCACGAGAGCGAGCAGATTACGCACGTCCTCAGTGGCGCTCTCTTGTTTGTGATTGACGGCCAGGAGGTAGTAGTGCATACGGGGGAGACCCTCACAATACCCTCCTTCGTGGAGCACAGCGCCGAGGCACTGGAGGAGACCGACGACATAGACGCCTTCGGCCCCATCCGCACCGATTGGCTGGACGGCTCAGACGCCTACCTTCGAGAAGACTCCGTTCCCAGGTAGTTACGCATTATCCTTACAGACAATAAGCGCCTAGATGTTTCTAGGGGCCTTTTGTGATCCCTGTTCTCTATGAGGGTAGATTCAGAGTTTCCATTGCCGTCACACCACTTTGCTCTCCCTGAGCAACACCAACTCCTCGTGAGTCAGTCCCATCTCCCCTGAGAAGAATTTCTCATTGTCCTCGCCAAGCAGTGGAGCTCGACGGCGCATTCGCCACGGGGTACGGCTGAAGATGGCAGGAGCGCCCGGGTAGACAAAAGACTTCTGGAGTTCTGGGTGCTCCACCTGTGGAAAGAAGCCCCTGTCGTCCCGGAAATGCTCGTCATCCAAGTTCTCCTCGGGAGAGCGAATCACGGCCCACGCGAGGCGGATCTCCTGACCACCGTGATATGACTCGTCTGCCGGCTGGCTTGATATGAAATCGGTGATGCGCTCCCGCAGGAAGTCCATCTCTGGCCCGCTGCGCACGCCCTGACTGATTAGCTCTTTGTACTTCTCATCCTTGAGCCCTTCGGCCATCTCCTTCTCATCCATCCACGAAACCATTCTGTTCCACCGGTCCAGCGATCTGGGCGGAATATCAAAGCCATTAACGAGCTTACCATCGCTACTAGTGAATTGGGTGGACGGAGTAGGTGTCAAACCGTGATGTCGCCCAGTTTGCCTTATTGGCACCTTCCTGTCGAAGAACCAGTTGGGCATAGCCGCTTCCGTCGTGCAGGAAAGAGACTCATGAATAGAGACATCCACCCACTGGCCCTGCCCCGTCAGGTCTCGATACACAATGGCCGTCATAGTGCCAATGGCACCGAAATTGCAACCAGTGGCATATCCGATCCAACCGTCGCAACGCATTGGCGGGGCGTCCGAGATGTGGTCGTAACCGCTGCTAGCCATGGGGCCACCCATTGCCATAGCCACGAGGTCAGACCCCTTCAGGTCCCTATACGGCCCCGTCTGCCCAAAGGGTGTAACAGAGGTCATAATCAAGCGAGGGTTGATCTGAGAAAGGGTCTCATATCCCAGACCCAGAGTATCCAAGTACCCTGGCTGGAATGATTCTAGAACAACATCCACCTTTTTCACCATCTCCTTCATGAGTTGGGCGCCCTTTGGAGTGGTGATATCCAAGGTAATGCTCTCCTTATTGGTACTGTGGTACCAGAAGAGGAGGCTATTATTGGGGTCTGGCTTATCCTGGTAGAAGGGGCCTATGTGTCTGGCAGGATGGCCCTCGGGAGGTTCCACAATGGTCACCTTCGCGCCCATATCGGCAAGCATCTTGCCCATGTACATTCCCTTCTCGTCGGTCAAATCCAGGACCACGAGGTCCTCAAGAGCCATAGGCTGAGCCTGCGAGTTGCTCGATATAGTCATTTAATACTCCTGTCTTTGAATTCTGGAATTTGGTTGGTTAAAACACCGCTTGCTCGACCAGCTCGGCTATTTCTGCCCCACTCAGCCCCAACACTTCGGTGAGAATGTAGTTAGTATCCGCACCTAGAGGCGGGGAACCATAGCGAATCCTGGCTTCCGTATGGGAAAACTTGATGGGAAGGCTATCCGTCTCAAAAGACTCGTCTATCTCTCGATGAACCACCTTCTGGATGAACTCCCTTGAACGGAGTTGGGGGTCCCGGACTATCTTGTCCTCATTGGTCTGAACGGCCCCGGAAGCAATGCCGACGCTCTGGAGGCGGTGCATCACTTCATGAGGCATCTTGTCGATGGTCCACTCCTCGATGAGCTGGTCCAGTTCATCCTCGTTGGCAACCCTGTCGACATTCGAGGCGAATTTAGAATCGTTAGTCCAGGCGGGAGAGCCGATGGCCGTACAGAAGGCCTTCCATTCATCCTCCGTGAAAACCGAGATGGCACACCAACGCTGACGGGGCTGGCCGTTGACTATCTCATCGTCCCCAGCACAGCGATAGGTGTTATGGGGCGCCACACGGGGATGGTTGGAGCGATTCCCCGGCGGATTCCCCGGTCGACGGTAGGGGCGACCGTTGGCGGTGTAGTCAAGGACTGCGGGGCCAGTAAGCACCATGCCGGTTTCCACTTGGGAAACGTCGAGCCACTGTCCTTCACCAGTGCGGTTACGATGGTGGAGGGCCATTAGGGTAGCAATGGCAGCATTGTACCCCGCCGTATGGTCCAGGAAGCTGTACCCCCAACCTGCGGGACGCTCTCCAGGAAGCCCAGACATGAAGGTGAGGCCAGAAAGAGCCTGTGCGGTAGGACCCCAGGTACTGTAGTCGCGGAGGCGCCCAATGTGCCCGAAACCTGTGATGCTGACATAGATAATGTCCTTCTTAAGCTCGCACTGCTCTTCGTAGGAGAGGCCCCAGCGTTCCAACACCCGAGAGCTAAAGTTTTCGATAACGATGTCTGAGACGGATACCAATCGCTTTATCAGGTCTATCCCCGCAGGCATCAGAGCGTTTATAGTGATTCCGAGTTTGCTTCGGTTGAAGTACTCGAACATGCCGCTGCGGTTGGCCCCAGGTATTCCACCAATACCCCCAAGCATGGCAGACCTGGTTACATCCATGGCCTGCCCCTGCTCCACCTTGATTACCTGAGCCCCTAAGTCTCCCAGGATACGGGTGCATTGAGGACCTGCAACAATGTGTGTAAAATCCAGTACACGTACACCCTCCAAAGGCAGCGGTTTGGTCATGCTTCCCTCCTATATCTCGATATCCAGACCAACATAGAACCTGCTCCAAAGATTTACTAGTGTCAAATATCTTCCTACGCCCACGGAGAATCGATGCCCCTGCGAAATTGTCCTCCAATGATTGCTTTGTAGAGCACAAGCACTCCCCAACAATCTGGTTTCCGTCAGGTATCGAGTTAAGCGCACACCACCGTCGATAGCCGGCAGTGCGGTTCAGTTAGTTTGCCCAAAGCCTATCGTCGTTAGCCAGGAATATAGCACCGCGATTTCTTTGGTGTCAATCCAAGCAGCCACTTGTTATTTGAGAAAGCGAGGAACAGTAATTGGACAGAACTAGCTAAGGGATCGGAGATGGCCAGGCCACACGTCAATCTGCTGCCAGATTACCCTGCCGAGATCTAATTCACCAGGTACAGGGTTGGATAAATGAACACCCAGGCCACGTCCACGAAGTGCCAGTATTTCACAGTTCCTTCTACGCCCCAGTTACTGCCTTCGCTGAAACGGCCTCCCTTGCCCAGGCCGTAGACAACGCCAAGGGCAATCAGGCCAGTGATGACGTGGAACGCGTGAATACCCGTGGTGGTGAAGAAGATGGTACCGAACCCTGTGTTTGGGGGAAAGTGCTCGAAGGCCAGCTTCCATTCGAAGCCGACGCCGAATATGAATACAAGTCCCAGCGCTATGGTGAAGAGGATATTCCTCTGACAACCCTTCAGATCGCCGTGGGCACTGGCCACCTCCGCCCTATAGGCACTCAGGCTGCTCAAGAGAAGGATCCCTGTCAACAGCAGACCCAGGAACTGGTCGACATCATGAGGCACGTATATTCCTTGCAGATAATACCGGCCGGAAAGGAGAGCGGCAAAGAGGAAGCTCTCGGAGAGCAAAAAGAGCCACAGCCCTATACGGTTGATGTCCACTCGACTCACGCGGGAGTGAGCTGCCAGAGTTGGTTGCATTGCCGAAGCTTCCGTAGCCATTTACTCCTCCTGCCTCCACAGTTGGGCAATGTGCATGAAATAGTAGGCGATAAGACCCGCCTTCAAAAGGGCCAAAACAGCAAGATACGGGTTTGCACCCCTCTCAAAGATGATTGGCACTGCGTACTCTATGAGCGTGAGCACTGCCAGGGCTATGATAGCCTTGAGGCCTCGACGTAATGAGGACCGCATTCTACTCTCCTCCATCGGTCGACTCCTGTA
>JASLXI010000034.1:4209-7791 GCA_030740415.1 Dehalococcoidia bacterium | reverse complement strand
ATGGCCCTGGACCCCGACAACTTGGTTATACTCAAGCAGATCTGGGCCGTGGAACACCCAGAGAGGTTCTATGCCAGCGACAAAGTAGATTACGCCTGGCAGAGGGAGCAACTAGAAAAGGGTATCTGGAAAAACAACCTCTAGCCTAGAATAGTCCCATTCCGTGAGAGTTCCCGCCCGGGGAACCGGTTCACATACCAAAACGGCCCGGTGGTGTAGTCTGGTTTAACACGCCGCCCTGTCAAGGCGGAGATCAGGGGTTCAAATCCCCTCCGGGTCGCCATCAACTCGACACATAAAGGGCTCGGCGAGTGCATCTTGGGCGTTTAGCTTTGGCCTAACGCCTGTCGGTCACTCGTGACGTTTGTTAGGACACAAATGCATTGCTCTACTTCAGTGTTCCCACTAGTCTCGCAAGAAGCGAGAGCCACCCCTTCCAGGATACTACTGTTTTCTAACTGCAAGAGGTGCATGATCTTCCAGTTTCAATGTATATGCAAAAGGTTATAACAGAATGAAAGTCTCCACCGAATCCCTAGCTAGAACCAGCGGCAAACACCCCTGGTGGATCCTCTTGGCGTGGCTGCTCATCTTAGCTGGGGCCTTCGTCTTGAGCTCCACCCTAGTAGAGAGCGCCCTCGATGGTGAGGGTGGTCCTACACAGACCCTGGAATACCAGAAGGCACAAAACCTGATCGACGAGAAGTTTGGGCCCCTCGATGCAGGTGAAAGCCCGCCTGGCGATCAAAGCGAGACGGCTGAAGAGATATCTACCCTAACGGAGTTCATCCTGATAACTTCCGAATCGGTTTCGACCAGTGATCCAGCCTTCGCAGAGAATTCCCGGAAATTTGGCGAGAGGCTAGATGAGGTCGCCAACAGTCTCCTCGTCGGCAGTTTCGGCGACTACGAGGCAACAACTTCTCCAGACGGGAGCACGAACCTGTTCCGTCTGCAGATACTCAAGGAACAGGCTAAGAATATTGCCCTCCTGACCGATACCGCGGCTGAGTTCAGCCAAGACAACTTCCGCGTGCTGGCGTTTGGAAACACAAGCATCAACGCAGCCTTCTCCGAGCTGGCAGAGGAGGACCTGCTCGTTGGCGAGTCCATTGGTATTGGAGTCGCCCTTATCATCCTGGCCCTAGTATTTGGCGCGGTGATCGCGGGCTTCATTCCCCTAGTTCTAGCTATTGTGTCAGTCTTCACCGCGATCGGCCTAACAGGCATCGTAGGTCAGGTCATAGAGCTAAACGAATTCGTGCCCAACATTATCACCATGATGGGCCTCGCAGTCGGCATAGACTACTCTCTCTTTGTGCTGTCCCGTTACCGGGAGGAGCGAGATGGTGGACTGAACAAGATAGATGCCATCGCAAGAGCCGGAGGAACTGCCAGCCGTGCCGTGTTCTTCAGCGGTGGTACGGTGGTCCTAGCTTTGACCGGCATGTTGCTGATACCGGAGCGTACGTTCGTAGCTTTTGGCGTCGGTTCCATCATCGTAGTATTCGTCGCGGTGCTCACCTGCCTCACCCTTTTGCCAGCCCTCATAGGCGTTCTCGGCGACCGTGTGAACAGCGTACGTGTACCGGCAATCCCCGTCATGGTGCTGTTTATAGCGGGAGTTGCCATAATTCCCAATAGGACCGAGGCCGGGAAAATCATGCTGGTAGCAGGCATCGTCGTAGGCTTGCTCCTTGCGACGGCGTTAACCAATCGCCTCCTCGGTGTATCTATTCCTCTGCTTTCTCCCAAGGTGCCCGACCCGGACCGCCAGCGTCGCGGATTCTGGGATACGATCACGCTCGCTGTCATGCGCAAGCCTATCATCGGCATGATAGTCGCGGTCGCCATTCTTGGAATGTTGATCGTCCCTTTCTTTGACCTTCTAAAAGGCAGCAATGGAATTTCCGTTCTACCAGATGACGTGCCAGCCAAGCAAGCATTCGAGGTACTGAATAGCAAGTTTGGGTTCGGCAGCAACTCTCCGGCCCGGGTGGTCATATCTGGCGACGTGGGCTCCGCGTCCATCCAGGGAGCTCTGACCAGTCTCCAGTCCCTCATGGCAGCAGACCTAGGACTTCAGCCGCCGCAGGTGAGGATAGAGCCCGAAGTGCAGTTAGCTGTTCTGGACGCGGCCGTCCCGGGGGATCCGTTTGCCCAGGACGCACTCAACACCATCAGGCGCATCCGAAGCGACCTGATACCCGAAGCCTTTGCAGATGTGCCGTCCTCTGCTTATGTGGCGCTCGTGGGAGGAGCCTCAGCAGAGATCGTGGATTTAGTTAGAATCACCGACGACTACACACCCAGGGTGTTCACCGCCGTTCTGACCCTGAGCTTCCTACTTCTACTCATTGCATTCAGGTCCATCGTAATTCCCATCGCTTCCATCTTCATGAACCTGCTCTCAGTGGGGGCCGCCTACGGGCTAGTGGTCCTGGTCTTTCAAAAAGGATTCCTGATAAACGTGTTCGGGTTCCATCGGGTGGACCAAGTGGAGTTCTGGTTGCCGCTATTCATGTTCTCCATCTTATTTGGACTGTCCATGGATTATCATGTATTCATGCTCAGCAGAATCAAGGAGCACTACGACGAGACGGGAGACCATGCCGGATCGGTGGCCTTCGGCCTGCGGACTACCGCCCGCATTATCACCGGCGCGGCCCTCATCATGGTAGCGGTATTTGGGGGCTTTGCGCTAGGTGACATAGCCTTCTTCCAGTCCATGGGCTTCGGACTGGGTGCCGCAATACTGTTGGATGCAACAATAGTACGGTCTCTGCTTGTCCCCTCTGTGCTACGTATACTGGGTAAGTCCAGCTGGTACTTTCCCGCGGTGCTGCGCTGGATTCCCAACATCAGCATCGAAGGTAAGCCCTTGGACAGCCTATCGCCAACTCCGTCACCTAGGCCGATTTCAGGAGCGGAAGACTAGAGTCCGTCAATGTTGCTATATAAGTGGCAAGGCCAACACGCTGGGCATCTTCCCGGATCGGGATACTGAAATCACTCCGGCACCCCAATCGCACTGGCCGGTTCATACTTTGAACGCTACGATTCTCTGCTACCGAGTGCTCATAACTCGCCTGCCTTTAAGGCAGAAATCCACCTGCTATAATGAAAAGAAAGCTTGGGGAAAGCGCACGGAGCCGAGGCGTGACGAGCCTTCCCTAGAAGAGACCCGCTTCCCGTGGTAGCTAAGCTACATATTAAACAGAGAGCGATGGGACAAGACGAATAGCCGCAGGGAGTGTAATGCTCCCTGCGGCCATTCGTCTTGTCCCATCCATTCCTGAGAACCGCCGGCAATCTTCGTAGGACCCTGCCGTACGGCCTCTTCATCCCGTACTTCAGTCTACGACAACTCTCCTACTAATGAAATCAAGGGCAAGGAATGTAGGACAATAATAGGTCCTCCACCAGAATTGGTAGTATCGGGCCATGAGAGATAGGACTATTGATGGATGCACTCCCTGAATTTTCCAGTCACAATCGAGAAGTGCACGGAAATCCGCTGCTCAAGCCCTCAAGGGACTGTAAGTAGCCCTAAACTTTCCGGGGTCGCCAATTGCCATCGGG
>JASLXI010000034.1:0-4199 GCA_030740415.1 Dehalococcoidia bacterium | reverse complement strand
CGACCCCTGCTGATTTCTGAGCAATGTGGTTCGGGTCGCCGAGCCCTCCATGCGTTAGGCAAAGCGCGACCATTGCCATCAACTATACAGAAGATTAGCCCACTCCCCTAAATGCTAATATTCACGGATAGAGGCAGAATTAGCTACCAGCGGGGCCCTCGGCCACCACCGCGGTTACCACCACCATATCCGCCGCCGCCACCACCACCACCATATCCGCCGCCGCCGCCGCCAGGCCCACGCTCCTGACGAGCACGCGCCTCGTTGACAGTCAAAGTACGTCCGCCCATGTCTTTGCCGTTGACTTCCCCAATTGCGGCCTGGGCTTCTTCATTGGTCGGCATTTCCACGAACGCAAACCCTCTTGAGCGGCCAGTCTCACGGTCGCGCACAACAGAGACCTCCTGCACTTCACCGTGAACCTCAAAAGCCTCGCGCAAATCCTGTTCACTCGTCTCGTACGCAAGATTTCCTACATATATCCTCAATACCATCTCCTCCTAGTCAAACAAACTACACACCCGTGGGTTGCCTAATATTGGTCGGAGAAGGGGGTGATTACACCCCCTCCCCTCTCCGTTTTCTTGTGCCTCTTACCAGCCAGACCGTGCGGCCGGGCGCCTTTGGCTGAAGCAATCGCTGCAATAGACCGGACGGTCGCCACGTGGTACGAACGGTACGGTGGTTTCCTTGCCGCATTCGGCACAAACTACTGGATGTGCCTCACGCGGGCCCTGACTATATCCACCATTGCGCTCACTTCGCCTCATCTGGCGACATGACGTACACCGCTTGGGCTCGTTAGTGAATCCCTTCATTGCGTGAAACGCTTGATCATCCGCACTGAAGGTAAAGGGCTGTCCACAGTCCTGGCATGTGAGGGTCTTGTCCTCGTATTCCATCAGTGACCTCCTTTCTACTATTAGTTGGCGAGAGACTGGTCACCGATACCGTGGATGTTCACAAGACAGTCCGGTGGGCACCAAGGACACCGTTCAGGAGCCGAGGAGGGCACAGAGGACGCTATGACGAATCGGGATTTGGGACTCAAAACACTGCCACCGCGGGACAGTATACCACAGGCTGCAAACAATCGCACCCTGCCCCAAAAACACCGTGCAAAGGTTACTAAATAACCTCTCGGTAATTCATCATGGAGATCAGGTAGGCCTGGGCCCCCAGATGGCCGACCCCAATCTTACCATCGTCGCTCCTTCTTCGATGGCGACCTCAAAATCTTCAGTCATACCCATCGAAAGCCCGAGGGCAGCGCCGCGATACTGCTCGAGCTGACACACCCCGTCTCGAAGCTCCCTTAGCATCCTAAAGTAGGGTCTCACGGCTTCCAGGTTTTCCATATGGGGAGGGACAGCCATCAGCCCCGCTAGCTCAATGGATCGACAGGTAGCTACAAACTCGGCCAGTTCTACCCCCTGGTCAGGCCTCACTCCTTCTTTAGTGGCCTCAGAGCCTATGTTCACCTGAATATAGATTGCGACTTGCCTGTTCATCTCCTGGGCGATGCTGTCTATCCTGGATGCCAGGCGGGCACTATCAACCGACTGAATCACGTCGAACAGAGCAACAGCACGTCGCACCTTGTTGGCCTGAAGATGTCCGATGAGATGGAGGCTAACCAGTTGGTCCGGCCGTTCCATACCCTCAAACTTGGCTTCAGCCTCTTGGACCTGGTTCTCCCCCACATGGCCAATGCCCAGGGCGACAGCCTGCAGAATCCTCTCTCGCTCCACCTGCTTGCAGGCTCCCAGCACAGTGACCATGCTCGCGTCGCGTCCGGCTCTCTCCGCAGCCCCAGTAATTCGCTCATGAACCCCCAAGACCCGAGCACGAATATCGTCTTGTGTCATAGTTCTCCGCCCGTCCCTGACAATTTGGCTCGCTTACACATAGCAACAGACCCTCTATGGTATTAGGAGCAGCTTCCCCGTGGTTAGACGTCCCTCGAGTTGTCTATGCGCTTCAGCAGCATCTTCCAATGGAAACTTGCCGTGAATGCGGAGGTCCAGCTTGCCTGATCGGACCCAGCCCAGCACATCGCCCGCACGTTGAAGTAGCTCTTCCCGTGTGGACGTGTAGACCCCAAGCGAGGGGCGGGTCAGAAATAGGGCTTTTCTGCCAAGGATGGAAGTTGAGATCGGGGGAACGGGGCCGCTGGCCTGGCCGTAGAGGACCATGTAGCCACGCGGGGCAAGACATGCCAGGCTCTTGTCGAAGGTGGTCAGACCAACGGCATCGTACACCACCTGGATACCCTCTCCACCAGAGATTTTGCTGACCTCCTTCTCAAAGTCCTGTTCAACATAGTTGATGACGTGGTGGGCGCCAGCCGCGGACGCGAGATGTGCCTTCTCCGCGGTGGACACGGTCGCTATTACGCGAGCACCAAGGGACTTTGCAATCTGCGTCAACAGCAGGCCGACACCTCCAGCGGCCGCGTGGACCAGACAGGTGTCTCCCGGCTTCAATGGATACGTGGCATAGCAGAGGTAGTGCGCAGTCATACCCTGAAGCATCACAGCCGCGGCCTCATCGGCATCAAGGCCTTCCGGCAGCTTCACCAGACGCCAGGACGGCACAACTACCCGCTCCGCATATGATGCTCCAGCTCCGGTGTACGCCACCAGGTCACCCACCTCCACCTCCGAGACACCTTCTCCTACCTGAGCAACCACGCCTGCACCTTCGCCTCCCGGGATGGTAGGAAGAGATGGAGGGTTCAAACCAGAGCGAGCGTACACATCCATGTAGTTGACACCACTGGCCTTCATATCTATAAGCGCCTGCCCCGGCCCAGGGCTCGGGTCGGTGACATCCATGTATTTCAGTACCTCCGGGCCACCAACCTCTGTGATCTGAATCGCCTTCATGCAATTTCCCTCTTTCTTACCCGATTCATTTGATTGGTTGCTCCTTCATAACCGCCGCCACAACGTCTAAGGCTTCGTCAATATCGGCCTCTTCTATGCCGTAATGAGTCACCATCCGCACCTTTGCCCCAAAGGGATGCTGTCCCAGCACTCCGCGCTCTTCTACACGCCTCAGGAAGCCGGGAGCATCTCCATCAGCCACATCAAAGATAACAATGTTGGTCTGAATTCGGGTCGGGTCCAGGACTATACCAGGGATATGGCTCAACCCTTCAGCCAACCGTCGAGCGTTCTGGTGGTCTTCCGCCAATCTGTCCACCAATTCCTCCAGGGCCACTAGGGCCGCCGCCGCCAGGACCCCCACCTGGCGCATTCCTCCTCCCAGGCTATTGCGAACACGACGTGCCCCTTGAACAAACTCCTCGCTGCCACAGATAATCGATCCTACCGGACAGCACAACCCCTTGGAGAAGCAGAACGTCACCGAGTCCACAGAGCGCACCAACTCCCGGGGCGATACGCCCAGGTATACCGCGGCATTAAACATCCGAGCGCCGTCCAGGTGCACTGCCGCGTCCCACCTGTGGGCGATGCTTACAACAGTCTCCATGTACTCCTGAGTAAGGACGGCGCCGCTGCACCGGTTGTGGGTGTTCTCCAAGCACACCAGGGCGGTGCGAGGAAATCTTGGCGACGAGGGACGAATGGCCGCCTCCAGCATTTCAGGGTCCATAGTACCGTCCTCGGCATTGGGCAATTGGCGATAGCCCACTCCCCCCAGGGCCGATACGCTTCCGTACTCATAGAGGTAGACGTGAGACTGGTCTCCCACGATTATCTCGTCGCCACGCTGACAGTGGCTCAACACAGAGGCCAAATTGCCCATCGTTCCACTGGGCACAAAGACCGCGGCCTCCTTGCCCAGCATGTGGGCCACCACCTCCTGCAAGCAGTTCACCGTGGGGTCATCGCCCCAGCCGTCGTCGCCAAGCTCTGCCCCAGCCATAGCCTGACGCATAGCCGATGTTGGATGGGTCACTGTATCGCTGCGCATGTCGATCTGCCTCATGGGCACCTCCTCTACACAGAGTCCATTTTAGCAACATAACTTGCCCCATGCCAGGCATCAATAATCACCGATACGTCCAGGACGCCTGCGCTCTACTCCAGGCAAATTCGTGTGAATAGCTGAGTGATAATGTTTATGGGTGCAAGGCCGCGCCCTGCTACACGTTGGGGTCGGTGAATTTCTCCTGGTCAGGGTCCTGCAGCCCCGCGTCCTTGAACTCCTGGCTATAGCCCTGGTAGTCC
>JASLXI010000033.1 GCA_030740415.1 Dehalococcoidia bacterium | reverse complement strand
GCTCTGTCAATAGGTCACCACTTGTTTCTCTGGCGTGATGCCGTTCTCTTCCAGCAGGCTTCGTAGCTCGCCGGCCGGCTTGAAGGTCCGGTGGCTGTCCGCCGTCACGAAGTTGAGCCACTCCAGGTGGATGGCTCCCGGAATATGTCCTGCCCTCTTATTCCCGCGATCGTTGGTGCCCATCCACTCTCCGTCGGAGCGCACGTCCAGGAAAATGGTATCTGGCTGTCCTATCTGAGAAACACCATAGTCCATTAAACACACCAAGTCCTCGCGCTCACGTGAGGTGAAGGTAGCCGGCGTTGTTCTGGGGACATCGGTGGTTATTGGCCGGCCTTCGTCAAGCCACTTGGCCCAGCCGCCGTTGAGCACCCTTACCTTATCGTGGCCATAGTAATTGAGGACCCACCAAATGCGAGCGGCGGAGTTGCCTCCAGATCCGTCGTAGGTTATTACCGTGACGTCATTGCCAATCCCCATGCTCTCCATGAGTCGGGCAACTTGTTCAGGGGGAGCGACAAGGGGATGGCCGATGGGGTCTTTAGGGAAATCAGGATGCTTGATGTAATGATGCTCGCGTATGCCGACTGCGTTTGGGATGTGGGCGCGGCGATACCCATCGTACTGGTCGCAGTCCACTATGTGCAGGTCGGGGTCGTTCAGATGGGCTTCAAGCCAGTCGGACTCTACCAGCATGTCGGGGCGGGCGTAGCTGTTGGTCGTGGTTCACCTCATAGGATGTGCGGTCGCCGCTTTCTATGTCACCGATTGTATCATAAAGCAGGCGCTGATCTCTCAACGATTTCATATTGCACTAGGGTAGCAATTTGCCTACAATGGGCGCGATGTCCCCGTGAACTCCACGCCTTCCTGAAAATCAATTGAGGTGTAACTTATGCCATCTGTCGCTGATATGCTGAAGCGGATGCGGACAAAGCACGACGATCTGAATGATAGGCTTGCGAAGATTCCCGAGAGCAGGATGGGAGATATAGGGCCTTGGGGTCAGAGGCAGATGCCCATCCGCACCATGATCTATCAGCTGATGTACCACGAGGTCGAGCATACGGTGCATGCGGTGAAGACACTCCGTGACCTTGGCATTGCTACAACAGAGGTCCAGCTTATTCTGGGGAGACTTCAGGAGGCGAGGGGACAGCTGGAAGGATTGCTGATTGGATTGTCTGACGAAGACCTGGACAGGGCGCCCAATGGCCCATGGTCCTTGCGCCAGGTACTTGAGCACTTTATGGAGATAGAGGACTCATCCCTCCCAAGGATTGAGCAGGCTCTATCAGGAGCATAGCGTGACTGAAAGACCCAATCTGACTTACGAGGTGTTCATAACCCTGGCGCAGCAGCAGGGGTTTGAGATGGACACAGTACATCTCAAGGAGCTATTCCCAGAGGTGCAGGCCATGTTTCGGCGTATGAAGCTGCTCGATCAAGTGGACACCTCGGGCATTCAGCCAAGCTGTGGCTTCATTCCCGGGGATACCCTAGCACAAGAATAGACGTGTCAAACGAGGACCTGACTCAGCTTACTGTGTCCCAGTTGGGCCAACACATTCAACGCCGGGACATCTCTCCGGTAGAGGTGGCGGAGGCCTATATATGCCGCATTGATGCCCTGGAACCGCAACTCAACGCCTTTATTACCAGACTGGATGAGCACGCCTTACGGGAGGCCAGAGAAGCTCAGAAGGAGATTCTAGGGGGCAACTATCGGGGGCCGTTTCACGGCATTCCAGTGGGTCTCAAAGACTTGTTTTGGACCAAGGACATTCGCACCACCTCTGGCTCGTTGATAGACAGTGAATTTGTGCCCACCGCGGACTCGGCTGTGGCCTCACAAATGAAGGTTGCTGGAGCCTACTGCATTGGAAAGCTCCACATGACGGAGTTCGCCTTCGATGGCACCAGCCTTAATCGGTACTATGGTCCTGCTCGCAATCCGTGGGATCTGGCGCGGATGGCTGGGGGTTCCAGCAGCGGCCCTGGAGCCGCGGTGGCCAGTGGCCAGGTCCCCATTGCCATGGGGACGGACACCGGGGGGTCGGTGCGTGTGCCCGCGGCACTGTGTGGTATCACTGGCCTTAAGCCAACTTTTGGCCTCATCAGCAGGTATGGCGTCACGCCGTTGTCCTGGTCCATGGACCACGTTGGGCCCATGACCCGAACCGTGCGGGACGCGGCTCTGGCCCTGAATATGCTGGCCGGCTATGACTCCAGAGACCCGGACTCTGTTCAGATAGCACCTCAGGACTATCTAGAAGAGTTGGGTAGAGATATTCGGAGGATACGGATCGGCATACCCCAGGACTTTATTTGGGAGGTGGTGGCTCCCGAGGTAGAGGAAGCGTTTCGAGGTGCCACGGTGCAATTGGAATCGTTGGGGTCGTTGATCCGAGAGACCTCTTTTCCGGACATGGGTCTGATCAACGCGGCGGGCAGCGTCGTGCAGACATCGGAAGCCGCTACCATTCACCGCTCGCGTGTACTGGCTCTGGGCCAGCACTTCGATCCGGCGATACGGCGTCGCATCGAAAGCGGGCTGTTCATCCCTGCCGAGGCGTATCTCCACGCACAGCAGGTGCGGGCCAAGCTGAAGGAAGGGTTGTTGAAGGCAATGGAGGATGCGGACCTCCTGGCCACACCGACCACTGCCATTGCCGCGCCCGAGATCGGGCAGGAGCGGGCGACGATGCAAGGGCAGGATGTCCCTATCAGGGAAGCCTTATTGCGTATCACACGCGTCTTCAGCACAGTGGGACTGCCGGCTATCTCAGTGCCCTGTGGGTTCACGAAGGGTGGCCTACCCGTTGGTTTGCAGCTAGTGGGCAAACCCTTCTCGGAAAGCCTTCTGCTGCGCGCGGCCCACGCCTATCAGGAGTCCACAGACTGGCACCTTCGCCGTCTGGAGGTGTGACGCCGCCAGATTATCTGTCTGGCGGCGTGGCTGAGTGACCGTCCAGGAGCTACCTCGTCGCGTACACGTTGCTTGATCTCCTTTGGCTCGGGGAACCGCTCTTTGCCCTTGAGTGACCACGCCGGTTGATCGTTTGCACGTATCTCGAATATGCTGTCATTGGAGGGTATGAGAGTGATCTCTCCAATCTCCATATGGAAGGTGTTTAGCAGTTCCTGCGCGACCCACGTAGCCCTAAGCACTCAGCGACACTGAGTGCAGTACTCTATCTCTACGAGGGACTTAGATATCATGTCTATCCATACAGAACTCTTGAATACCCCGATAGTAGCAGCTTCTATGAGCGATGGACAATCATGGGAGAGCTAAGGCACATCCATTTGGCGTAGGCGGCGGACCGTCAGCCAGAAGAACACAGCAGTCGTGACGGCTGCACCCACCACCGCGGCGGGAAACTCGATAACCCTTTCACTTAAAGGCTCGAAGCTCGTGTCGTCCAAACCGTGTAGTATGGCCAAGCTGTAGCCCCGCACGCTGAGATAACGGACGCCTCCGAGAAAAGAGCTGATCAACCCTTCCCATAGGAAGACGTAGATGAGCGCGAAGGCGATGGCTCGTGAGGTCACAAGGCCCGCCCAAGTGAAGATGGCAGCATATGTGACCACACCAACGAAGACGGCCACTCCCACGGCCAGAGTAGCCTGAAGGCTACCGTCCAGCACCACCAGCACCGCACCTATGCTGCTGCCACCCAATAGCGTTGCCACGGCCCCACTGACTATCAAGGCTATGCTGCCGACAACGATGGATGCCATCAGCTTTGGCAATACGATAAGCCACCGAGGTACTGGCTTCAATACCAGATAGCTCAGAGTACGGTCCTCCAGCTCATTGCCAAAGGACGACGTTGCCAGCACCATCGTAACAATAGGCAGTATCCCTGCAATGAGCAGGCCATCCAGCAGGGTGTTGATGAACCCATGATTAGAGGCCGCATCTTCGACATCATAGCTCAAAGTAGCGGAGACGAGAGCGGACAGCCCTATCGGCAATAATGCCAGGATCAGGATGAGTATGAGCTTAGAGCGGATGGCTAGCTGACGCATGGAGATCCTGAACATTGTTCCCATTCAACGATCCACCAAATAGCTGAAGACGCTCTCCAGGGACTCATCCAGAGGCTCAACTCTCAAGAGGCGTATCCCTTGCTCTTGGGCCAGGTGAGGGACTGATCGCTGGAGAGCGGATACGTTGCGGCTCAGGACTTCCAGGGCCCCCTCGGAGTCTACGGATACCGAATCCACCGCGTCCAACCGAACCAGGGCCGCAGCCATACCACGTGGGTTGCTGGCGACGATGCGGAGCTTATAGGGTCTCTCGTCTAGCTTGGCACGGATAGCGTGGAAGTCTCCTGCTGCGGCCAGCTTGCCGCTGACCATCAGCAGTATACTTCCAGCCAGCATCTCCACCTCTTCTAAGATGTGCGAGGAGATCAGTATCGTACGTCCCTCGATAGCAAGATTTCGCATAAGGTTCTGGAATTCGACGCGCTGGCGGGGGTCAGTGCCATTGAGAGGTTCATCCAGCAGTAGTACCTCCGGATCGTGGACCAGAGTTGCAGCCAACCGCATCCGCTGCCGCATCCCTCGGGAGTAAGTGGACAGTGTTCTGCCCTGCACGTCCGTTAGCCCCACCAGTCCTATGGCCCGGTCCACTGGAGGCGACAGAGGCTCTAATCCGTACAGTCTCGCGGCCAGGCTCACAAACTCTCGACCGGTTAGGAAACCATACACCGACTCGTGCTCCGACATAAAACCGACCCTCTGATATAGCTGGGGATTGTCCCTCACAGGTTCCCCGATGAGTTTTACCTCTCCTTCGGAGGGTTTTGTTAGTCCCGTAATCATATGCAGGAGGGTGGTCTTCCCGGCACCGTTGGGCCCCAGGAGCCCGGTGATACCTGAGTTGACCTGTAGTGAAACGTCATTCACGGCCACAACGTTGCCGAACCACTTGGAGACACTGCGGACGTCTATGGGCGGCTTCATTGCGATGGTCTCTGGGCCGTGACTGTATGGCATCATATGCTTATTCTCCTGTATCGCCACCAGAGGACAAATCCAGACCCAGTTGTAAGGAGCAGGTACCAGGCGACAGGCACTATAGAAGGCAACTCTGACACAAGCGTGGCAAACTCAGAGGTGTTTTCTTCTGGGAAGATCAGGTCGTTCACGTGTATGGGTACTCCTACCAGGTTAATCAGGGCGAACCACTTTGCCGCCTCTCCCGTTGGAGGGTTGCATGGCTCTGGCTGGGCTCCCATAGCACTACCTGGTCCACTCTCCTCAGTCGGTCTCTGCTGGTCCCCCGATCCTTCCTCACAAATGCTAAGTATGCCGGCAACTGGTAGGGAGATGAGGAACAGCCCGATGACGAAGGCTGCAGCGTATGCGCGGCGTGTGGTGAAGGCAGTTACCGCGAGTGGTATTGTTGTGGTGAAGACGGCCACCGCGAGTCCTGCCAGGAGAAATCGTGGGATATCCAGCCATTTGTCGCGCATATAATCCCCAGGCTGATCAGCAGCGAGAACGAACCCTATGAACAACACCACCTGCCCCAGGTAGACCAGAGCAAGGGTCACCGAAAGGAAGGCTAGCCAGCGTCCGGCCACATAGTCTGTGGTGGTCAGCGGTCGTACCAGGTACAAACTAATGACCCCATCTCGCCGGTCTGGGCAGAGGAGCTCCGGTGCAATGATGGCCGAGAAAATAATCAGGAGTATGGAGATAATCTGGTAATATGCATCGTGGCCTGGAAATTCCACGAGGTCACCGGCGGTAGTGGCGCCTATGCCTATGGCCACAGCGGGCATCATAACGGCTATGAAGAGCAACGCCGCGAGGGCCTTGGAGCCCAAGCCGCGGCCAATGCCCAGAGCGGTGCGGACGCCGTTTATCCACACTGCCTTGCGAGCTCGCATGCGCCCTTCGCGCGGTCCTTCATAGTGGTGATAACCGAGGTCGAATACCTCGCCATGTGCTTCACTCATTGGGCGCTCTTTTGAATATATCGGTCAGCTTGTGGCGGCGAGGCGCTAGCCGTCGTAGGCGGGCGTCGGCAGCCACAATGGCATCACGGATACCGTCGTACTGCTCCTCGCCCTGTTGCTCTACGACCACCGAGAGTCCATCTACCGTCGATGAGATGCCCCGCTGAGACAGTGCCTCCACGAGTTCTTCAAGGTGATCATCGACTTCGATGTAGATGGTCTGGGTCTCCTGGGTAAACTGGGATACCTCGCCTTCCTCAGTGACCTGACCTGCTTCGAGGACAATGATACGGTCGCAAATGCTCTCCACATCTCCCATCAGGTGTGACGAAAGGAGGATGCTGATGCCAAACTCATGGCCAGTGCGCCTGACTAACGCCAGCATGTCCTCACGCCCTCCCGGGTCAAGACCAGCTGTGGGCTCATCGAGCAGCACCAAGAGGGGGTCGTGCACTAGGGCCTGTGCCAGTTTGACTCTCTGCTTCATTCCAGTGGAATATTCGCCAATGGAGCGGTATCGCTCTTCGTCCAAGCCCACATGCCGCAGTATGTCTGCGGCACGAGTACGCGCGTAAGCTGGTGGTATGCCGCTGACTTGCGCCATATGTGTTAAGAACTCCGCGGCGGTGACCGAGGCGGGCAGACAGTCGTGCTCAGGCATATAACCAAGGCGTGTCCGGCTTTCTACAGACTCATAGGGTCTCTGGCCTATCACCTCAGCAGAACCGGACGTGGGTCCTATGAGGCCAAGGAACAGCTTGATGGTTGTGCTTTTGCCAGCGCCATTGGGGCCCAATAGTCCAGTGATCCCCTCATTAATCTGGAAATCAACGGACTCTAGTGCAATGGTGGTTCCGTAGTGCTTTGTTAGTCCTTTCGCTTCGAGCAGCGGTGGCATGTGAGAAGTATACACGATCTCATGAAGGAGTGAAGACATGGCATCAGACTTCTATTGACCGTTGTTAGAGGTGACATTAGACTGGACTGGATTTAGCGCACTCTCTATTGAGTGCCTCTCAATTGTCAAATGCTATATGTCGTATAACTCCACAGCACCACGTGTTACAGGTCTCTTTGTAGTCTTGGCTGCCCTGTTTGTGACGCTGCTGATTACATCGAACATTATTGCTGTCAAACTTGTCCTGGTCTGGGGACGCATTCTGCCTGCGGCCATCGTTTTGTTCCCGATTACTTACGTCCTCGGGGATGTTCTCACGGAGGTGTACGGTTTCCGCTTTGCCAGACGGGTCATATGGTTGGGCTTTCTGTGTAACGCTGTGGCAGTGGTGGGATTCTGGATTGGTGGTCTCCTACCGTCCGCTCCTTTCTGGCAGGAACAGGATGCATACAATACCATCCTTGGATATACGCCGAGGCTGCTTATGGCCTCCTTTGCCGGATACCTGGTAGGAGAGTTCTCCAACTCAATAATACTCTCCAGACTGAAGGTGGCTACCGAGGGACGTTGGCTATGGAGCCGTACCATTAGTTCGACCATTGTTGGTCAGGGGGCCGACTCCGTAGTTTTCATTACCGTGGCCTTCGTGGGTACATTGGCCGGAAGCAACCTGACAGAACTGGTGATTACCCAGTGGGTCGTTAAGGTGCTCTATGAGGTGGCTGCTACACCTATCACCTATGCCGTTGTGGGACATGTGAAGGCCCGCGAGGGCGTGGACGTGTACGACCACAAAATCTCCCTGAACCCCCTGTCATTCCTGCGATAGCCTGAGCACCGAGCAATCGCACACTTGATACCGCCACGCGTGGGGAGGATGATATGGTTGATCCCCCAATCTTTGATCTGCGTCTGATTATGGGTTTGGCGTAGT
>JASLXI010000032.1 GCA_030740415.1 Dehalococcoidia bacterium | reverse complement strand
GAGTTACAACGGGAGTTAATACCTCGTACTCCACGTCTATCAGGGACAGAGCTTCCTCAGCCAGGTGCTGGCTGGTTGCCGCCACAGCTGCTATGGCATGGCCACGATAGAGTGCTTTCCCTCTGGCCATGATATTGCTGGCCCGGAAAATCTGTGCGACACCCGCTTCCTCCCCCGACACAGCCGCTGCACCCGCTTGGGATGGATCGGGCAAATCATCGGCGGTTATCACTGCCTGAACCCCGGGCAGCTGGAGGGCTTTGCTGTAATCGATGTTCTTTATCTTAGCGTGCGCGTGTGGACTGCGCAGAATCTTGCCATAAAGCATTTCCGGCAGACTTATATCAGCGGCGTATCTGGCGCGACCCGTCACCTTATCCCAGCCATCATGGCGTATAGGCCTGGTGCCAACAACCTTGTACTCTTGGTTGGATAACACAATGTTTGGTTTGTAGTCCGGCATATTTCCTCCTGTGGTGCACCTTGAGCTAGCTACATGGCTACAAATGGTCTCTTGCTCATCGTAATGTATCACAAACATATTACCATTTTCCAACCCTAAACAATTCTCAATAATTAGTCTTGACGGCCTGTAAACGACAGAGTAAAATGTTCTTCGTTTGTGAAATATCCAGGTAATGCGAACTCTTGTGAGAATCTGAAGTGACACGAGCCGACGCGCAGCCTTCAAGAGAGTACCTGCTAAACCAGGTGATAGATATCCTGGAGGAGGTTTATCGCTCAGGCCCGCGTGCTGTGCCGCCAGGGTGGTTTACCCTGGAGTTGAATATGCCACAGGTCCGTGTGGTCTTCCTTCTACTCCAGGAACGGTCTTTGCGCATGAGCGAACTTGCCTCTGCTTTGGATGTATCCATGTCCAGGGCCACAGGGCTGATGGACAGTCTAGTGGAAAAGGACCTGGTAGACCGCTGGCCTGACACGGAGGACCGTCGCTCTGTCCTGTGTGCTCTCACGGAGCAGGGAAGTGAATTGGGGCATAGCCTTCTGGCAGCGCGGCGGTCCAGGTGGGAAGAGCGCTTAGCGCACCTCTCTCAGGCCAAACTTGAGAGGGTATTCGAGGCTATGAAGCTGATCAGTAGCGCGCCCTCCGTCGGATCAGTGCGCTAGACCATGTCTCTGCCGACATAGGCCTCGAGTGACTGACCACGGCGTCCAAAACTGATCGGCATAAAATATACGATGTTTAGGAATTATAGTGTGACGAAGAGTGTTTGATGCAGTGGCGTAGCCAAGAGGAGTCAAATAAAGAGACCGAAGCCAACGTGAGCGCTAAGACTGAGACTGGCGCTCATGATGGGCGCAAGGGCACTAGCCAAGCTGGCATGGGTAGCGGTGGCATGGGCATGGGTAGCGGTGGCATGGGCATGGGTGGCGGTGGCATGGGCATGGGTGGCGGTGGAAGAGGCTCCTTCTCCCTGCGCAATCTGAGAACCTTTACTTCCTTCAGGAGCCCCGTATTCCGTCTCTACTACGGGGCTATGGTGGGCCAGATGGCCGCCATGAACATGCAGATGATCGCCAGGTCACTCCTGGTCTACGAGCTGACCGGATCAGGCATGGCTCTGGGGGTCATGGCCCTTGGTAACGCTATGCCCATGCTCTTCTTCTCCCTCTTCGGAGGTGTCATTGCCGACCGAGTTCAGAAGAAGTACGTCCTCTGGGTAGGTCAGGCAGCCTCAGCCGTAGTTTCATTGGTAATTGCCCTAACCCTGGTATTCGGCCTTATGAGTGAGGAGCGGTCCGGCTCCTGGATTATTCTGGTGGTAGCTGCCTTGTTCCAGGGGACTATCATGGGCCTCATGATGCCCTCCCGCCAGGCTATGATCGCCGAGATCGTCAACCAAGACCAGCTGATGAACGCAGTAGCCCTCAACACCTTTGGCATGAATGCAATGCGACTCCTGGCTCCAATACCCGTGGGCTTCATTATCTTCCTGTTCGGCTTCGAGGCCGTCTACTTCGCCATGACAGGAATGTATCTATTGGCCGTCTTCTTCATCACCCTGATGCCAAAGACGGGTACTGTTAGTCTGAGCGGGCGCGGCGCTATGAAGGACGTGGTAGACGGGCTCATATACGCTCGCCGAGACAAGACCATCTTCCTCCTCCTTGTCGTTACCTTCATCGTGACCCTCCTCTCCATGCCTTACATGATGTTGTTACCTGCTCTCACCTCTGACGTCCTTCGTGTGGACTCTAGGGGCTTTGGACTGTTGTTAAGCATGTCAGGTGTGGGGGCCATGCTCGGTTCCATATTCCTGGCATCAGTGCCCAACAAAAAGCGCGGCCTCATGCTGATTGTCGGGAGCTTTATATTAGGGGTGGCTTTGGTGGGACTGTTCTTCTCCAACTCCTGGTTCCCATCCTTTGCCTGGCCTGTGGCTCTTGGCTTCATCTTCTTCGTCGGAATAGGTCAAACGGCCCGGATGACCCTGAGCAACACCTTGTTGCAATACTACGTCCAAGACGAATATCGTGGCCGCGTGATGAGCCTCATGATGATGGAGTTCGGTTTGACCAGTTTTGGGGTCTTCTTCGCAGGCATTATGACCGACATGATCGGGATAGAGTGGGCCGTAGGTGGTCTGGCTATCATCCTCACATTCTTCTCAATATTCTTGCTGTTCGTACCTAGGATGAGGAAACTGGACTAGGTCTAGATACCCGTTCAACTGAAATCCGGGCAAGAATATGGAACAGAGAACACAAGAAGATACACCTCATGAGAGGGATAACGGCCACAGCAATGGCGTAGGGGCAACAGCGCAACGCTTGGAGGAGCCATGGCAGATTTCCTCTCAGATCACATAGGAATCCGTAAAACCCAGATCACCTTTGGGATTGGGTGCATTACTACTGCCACGGCGATGTTCGTAGTCTATCCACAGCTGCACCGTATCAATTAGCACCGAAACGAAGAAATGAACTGTGAACCTAGAGAATCCAAATACTCCAGACCCGTCCTCAGACCTTCCAGGAAAGACTGACCTTTCCGAAGCAACCGAGATAGCACGGGGAGGACGCCGCGCCGTTTTCAAGAACACCTTCGCCTCTATGGCCTATCGAGACTTCGTATGGCTCTGGGCGGGCCAGGTCACCCATGCATTTGCTCTCTGGGTGGACCAGATAGCCAAGCCCCTTCTCATCCTCTCTCTCACAGGGTCTCCCATTCACCTGGGCATGATCCTGGTAGCCCGGACCGTCCCTGCCGTCGGCTTTGGCCTCATCGCGGGAGTGGTGGCCGACAACTTCAACCGACGTGCCGTCCTCCTCATCACCAAAGTTATAGTTCTGGGCCTCACCGTCGTCTTCACCGCCCTAGTAGTAACGGGTTTGATGGAACTCTGGCATATCTACGCTTACAACGTCTTGCGGGGGGCAACGATGGCCTTTGATCAGCCTGCACGCCGGGCCATGATCCCTTCCATAGTCCCATCGCATTTGGTAACTAATGCCATGGCCCTCAGCACGGGAAGCATGACCGCTACGCGCATCGCTGGGGCGGCAGGGGCCGGCCTTCTCATCAGCATATTTGATTTCGGAGGGGCCTATGTAGTCACGGCGGTCATGTATGTTGGAGCGGTGTTCTTTACCTGGATGCTGAGGCCACCAGACCACAAGCGCTCCGGCTACCGAGGGGTACGCAGCATGGGAAACGACCTCGTTGAGGGTATCAAGTATTCCTGGAATGCTCCGGATATACGGGGAGTTCTAATCATTTCCCTGGGCTGGTTCACATTCGGAATGGCCTTCATGCAGGTCTTCGCTCCTCTTTTTGCTATCCAGATCCTCGACATAGGCTATACGGGTTTTGGGTATATGGTATCGGTGTCGGCAGTGGGTGGTCTTGCGGGCGCCCTCTTGTTGGCCGGGACCAACCCTTCCAAAGGACGCGGACTCATCATGCTCGGACTCCTAGCTATCTTCGGTTTCCTCCTCATCATCTTCTCGGCATCTACTTATCTTCTCTCCGTCCCCCTAGCCTTCGCTATGATGCTACTTCTGGGAATGGGGCAGTCAAGCTTCTTCCCCCTGATCAACGCTGTCCTTGTGGAGAAGGCCGACGAGCACATGCGGGGACGGGTCCTGGGAGTCCTTAGCCTGGACCGGGCCACGACCACTCTTGGAGGGGCCATGGCAGGCTTCATGGCCGCCGCCCTGGGAGCCCAAGTCGCGCAGATCCTCTTCGGTGTGGGGCTAATAGCTACCGCGGCGGTGATGTTTCTTGCTTATCCACCTCTGCGCCGCATCGACTAGCTCTGCCCAGAAAGGCAACCACATAACAGCCAACAACGATGAACGCGGATACCCAAAGACTGTCAGGAAGGATGCAAGCCGTTGTCGAGAACGCTCCAGAGGTGGAGTGGAAGGAGCCCCCGCGCTGGTTGCCTCCCACTTTTCATTCCCTGGCATATAAAAACTACCTCCTTCTCTTCATCGGCCAGATAAGCAACTCCTTAGCACTGTGGATGGACATGGTCGCTAGGCCCGTGCTGGTGGTCGCCCTTACCGGCTCCGCCGTACAACTCGGCCTCATCTCTCTGGTTCGCGGTGCACCCATGATGTTCCTGGGACCCTTCGGTGGACTAGTGTCCGACCGCTTCGACCGACGCATAGTCATGCTGTTTTCCAAAAGCCTAAGTATGGCTGTTAACATCATCTTCGCCGTCATAATAGTCACCGGCAACCTGGAGCTATGGCACATCTACGCGACCGCTATTCTCCGCAGCCTCCTCATGGCCTTCGATGGCCCCGCGCGTCAGGCCCTGCTACCCAGCTTGATCCCTCAAAAGCTTCTCCTCAACGGCATCGCCCTCAATACAGGTAGCATGCAGATAGTCCGAATCCTGAGCGCCTCCCTTGCCGGGTTTCTCATCGCCATCTGGGCCTTTGTGTTTAACTATGGGGCAGAGGATGCCAGGAGTTTCGGGGGAGTGTACGTCATCACCGCACTCGCTTACGTAATGGCTGTTACTGTCACATATATGATAAGAGTCCCTATGGCGGGTCGTGTAGAACAGCATCAGGATACATGGCTTTCTGGTCTAGTCCAGGGATTCAAATTCGCCGGCAAGAGTCCGGTCATCCTGGGCCTCCTGGTCCTTTTCGCGGTCCAGTCTCTCTTCGGCATGCCCTATCTACAGGTCTTCGTCCCCTGGCTGGCCTTGGAGGTTATGGACATAGGAGCCGAAGGAACAGGCATACTTTTGGCAGTCTCTGGTATCGGCTCTCTGGCCGGTGCCTTGGCTATTGCAAGCTTGGGTGCGAAAATGCGGCGTAGGGGCATGTATATCATTGGGGGACTGACTGTCTACGGGTTGGCCCTGGCAGGTCTGGGCCTCACGTCGGTACTCCCCCTCACCGTTATTCTCGGGCTTTCCATCCCTGTGCTGCCCATGTTCATGATTATCATCGTCGGGATTGGCCAGACCGCCATGATGACCCTGAGAACCGCCGTACTGATGGAGATAACCCCCAATGAACTGCGAGGCAGGGTCTTCAGCCTCATGACCCTGGACAGGGGCTTCAGCACCCTGGGCAGTGGTGCCGGTGGCTTTGCCATAGCAGCCGTCGGCGGTCCCCTAGCCCTGGCTTCCTACGGCGGCTTTTGTGCTATTGGAGCCGTCGTGGTGGGCATTCTTCTCCCCAGTCTGCGCAAAGTTGACTGATTTCCAAGTCCCTCACCCCTTTGACCCATGTCCCGATTCCTCTACAATCCCTGGTAAAGACCGTGGCGGTTCCATGCCTGGAAGTCGGGTGTATACGGATATGGAAGAGAACTATTGTCTGAACATTCGTTGAATCCCAGGCGCGGCTCGCGCCTGCGTAACATTCTTGCCGCGCCAGCCATGCGTTTCCGAGACTTCCGCCTTCTGTGGCTATCCGGCGTATTCAACTCCACAGGCTTCATAGGTGAGCAGGTGGTCCTGGGATGGCTGGTGCTTGAGCTAAGCGATTCCCCCTTGATGGTGGGCGCAGCCCTGGCACTGAGAATGGCACCCTTTCTTCTCCTGGGAGTTATAGCGGGAGCCATCGCCGACAGAGTAGACCGCCGCAAGCTCTTACGAGGCGTCAGCATTAGTATGGCAGCGTTGAGCGCCGTTATAAGTCTCATCATCATGCTGGACCTAGTGGCCCTATGGCACCTGCTGCTGATTACCTTTGCAGGCGGGTGCCTGCGGGCCATGCATCAGCCGGCACGGCAAAGCTTCGCATACGACATCGTGGGGCCCAATAACCTTGTTAATGGTCTATCTTTTCTCTCCTTGGGAATGAGAGTCGGGGCTATTGGTGGCTCCCTGGCGGTGGGCTTCCTGGTAGGGCGTCTGGGGGCAGACGTGGCCTATATGGTCCTGGCCATCAGCTATATAGGGTCGGCCACCACCCTCCAGTTTATTCGCTCCCCAGGCCAATCGACATCTCGTGCCCAGCAGCCCCTGTGGCAGAACTTGAAGGAACTCGGTGTGGAGTTACGTCAGAACAGCACATTGCAGGTGCTCCTCATATTAGCGGCGACGGTGGAGATACTGGGCTTCTCCCACCAGGTGCTATTGCCGGTCATTGCCAGGGACGTACTGGACGTCGGTGCCGAGGGTCTTGGCCTAATGAACGCCCTGCGCTCCATAGGCGGTATTGCAGCCATACTGGCCCTATCCTCCCTGGGTGAGGTGCGTCGCAAAGGGTTGCTGTACCTGGCGGTGTTACACATATTCGGTATGTCTCTATTGTTCCTCGGAGTTGCAGACACTTTCTACCCCGCCATTCTGGCCATCATTGTAATCAATGGAATGGGGGCATTATCGGACATCTTGTCCCAGAGCCTGGTACAGACCGTGGTGCCCAATGAACTGCGAGGGCGCGCCATGGGTTCATGGGTGCTGGCTGTTGGTTTGGGGCCGGTGGGGCATCTGCAAATAGGTGCGCTGGCCTCTGCCCTAGGTGTGGGTTTTGCACTGACGGCACACGGGGCTGGGCTTGTTGCTCTTGCGGTGGGAGCCCTGGCCTTGTTCCCAAGGCTAAGAAGGTTGTAAGAACCTAGAACATTCTCTCTCACACTACCTATCCTCTACACATTCCACGTTGTAATCTCCTAGGGAGAGAATCTATCCAAATGAACTTTGCCAAGAAGAATGATAGTATGTGTATGCTCTGTCGGGCTGCCATTGGGATATTGCCCTAGGCTTACATTCCCCCCACGCCAGGGAGATTATGGAGCAACTCTTAGGCCCTCTCAAAGCCCCTATGGTAGTGGCCGATTTCTCCACGGCCGAACTCATCAAGTACTCTTCCAACGCCTTCCTCGCCATGAAGGTCTCCTACATCAACGCCGTTGCCAATATCTGCGAGCTCTTCGGCGCCGACGTCACTGTGGTCGCCAAGGGCATGGGCGCCGACCCGCGTATCGGGAACAGATTCCTCTCCGCCGGCGTCGGCTACGGCGGAGCCTGTTTCCGCAAGGACGTCTCCGCCTTCATCAAGATGTCGGAAAACCTGGGCTACGACTTTCATCTGCTCTCACAAGTTCAGGAGATCAACCACAACCAGAGAGTCCGGCTGGTGGAGAAGGTGAAACACGCCCTTGGTACTCTTGAGGGTAAGCGGATAGGCATCCTCGGCCTGGCCTACAAGCCCAACACTGACGATATGCGGGGTGCTCCCTCCATCGATGTGATAAACCTGCTGATGGAGGAGGGGGCCGGAATCAAGGCCTACGACCCCGCTGCCCTAGACACGGCAAGGGGTATCTTCGGTAACACCGTGGACCTCTGCACCAGTACCCAGCAAGTGGCGAAGGACGTCGATGCCCTGGTACTGATCACTGAATGGGATGAGTTCCGCAACATGGACCTCGACCAAC
>JASLXI010000031.1 GCA_030740415.1 Dehalococcoidia bacterium | reverse complement strand
GGCTGTGAAGGCCTCGTGGCCGGGTGTGTCCAGGAAGGTTATCTTCTGTCCCTTGTACTCCACCTGGTACGCCCCGATGTGCTGGGTTATGCCCCCCACCTCTCCTTCGGTGACGTTGCTCTCTCTTATGACGTCCAAAAGGGTGGTCTTACCGTGGTCGACATGGCCTAGGATGGTGACCACTGGAGGTCGCCCAATGAGCTTACCAGGGTCGTCTTCCTGGTTTAGCTGGGAGTAGGCCGCCGGCTCTTCCTCAGATTCAGGCAGTTCCGAGGTAGTGAAGCCAAGCTCCGTGGCAATCGTGGTGGCGGTCTCAAAGTCTATGATCTGGTTGATATTGGCCATGACCTCGTTGCGTATCAACTCTTTGATGATGTCAATGGGGTCACTACGCATCTGGTCTGCTAGCTGCTTGACCGTCAGGGTCTTTGGCAGTTCCAGTTCTCTGGACACTGGTTCTGCATCTGTACCTTGCGGGTAGCCACCATTCCCGAACTCGGACGTTCGGGGAGGTCGCCTACCTTTTCTTCTTCTTCCGCGGTATCTCTGCATGATGTGTTGTTCTGCTCCTAGGGCACAGGCCCAATGTCATTTGAAGATGGTGCCGTGTAACATGGCCTCTTAGTTACCCACGGATGGCTGCTCCATCTGCTCTGCAAACTCCTTGAGAACCTGCCTGTCTTCAGTAGACAACCTGCCCTTGAGTTTGTGGTCCAAGCGGTTCTTCTTCAGAGCGTCGTCCCAGCATAGTTGGCGATCGCATAGATAGGCGCCTCTCCCAGATATTCTGTTGGTCGTATCTATCTCTACTCTTCCAGACTGCGTACGTACGAGACGTATCAGGTCTCGTTTGTCGGCCTTGGCATTGCACACGACGCAAGTTCTGAGGGGGATGTGACCCCGACTCAAGATGTCTCTCCTCCTTAGGGTGCCAGGTCCTCTGAATCTTCGTCTAGGTCCATGAACTGGTCTATGGCGGACTCTTCATCAGGGTCTGTTTCGTCGTCTATGGGATATTGATCGCGACGAGACCGTTTGGTAGACCTGGGCCCTGGTTCTTCTGATGCCGATCTGGCCCCTCTAGGTTGTTTTCCCCTTCTCCTAGGGGTAGTTTCAGGTGAAGGTTCCGCCCTGGGCGCCATGATATCTTCGGCGAATCTGACTCTCTTAGACCGTTGGGCCACCTTGGGTACAGTCCACACGGTATCTGGTATCTCGGTGATGTCTGCTGCTACTACTACTTTCTCTGCGGTAGCTTCAGCCAACTGTTCCTCTATGGAGGGCACCTTTTCTGGCCCCAGCGCGGGTTCGGCACCCACGTCCGCTTCTGATGCCTGGGGTGCCTCTACAGATAGGGTCTTTTCCTTGGCATATGGCTCGGGCATGTCCGCGCCATCTACTTGTTGATGCACCGTTTCACTAGCTTTCAGAAGCCTCGCTTCTTCGGCTTCGGTAGCGCTCTTGATGTTGACCATGTGCCCCGAAAGCCTAGCACATAGCCTGGCGTTCTGGCCTTCTCTGCCAATGGCTAGGGATAGCTGGCGATCCGGCACCACCACTGTAGCCCCGTTGTCCTCCGGGTCCAGTTCCACGCGGGTGACCGGGCAAGGGCTGAGGGCGTTGGCGAGGAATACCTCAGGATCGGCATGCCACTGGATCACATCTATCTTCTCTCCCTGAAGCTCATTGACGATGTTCTGTATTCGGATGCCCCTCAAACCGACGCAGGAACCGACTGGATCCACCCCCTCCTGACGGGAGTAAACGGCGACTTTGCTGCGGGAACCGGCTTCCCTGGCAACGGCCTTTATCTCGACGATTCCGTTGAAGATCTCCGGCACCTCCATTTCGAAAAGGCGGCGCAAGAGGTCTTTGCTGGCGCGGGAGACGATGATCTCCGGGCCACGAATGCTGCGGCGTACCTCTGCAACGTGGACCCTTACTTTCTGCCCGGGACGGTATCTCTCTGTGGGCACTTGTTCGGACACGGGCAGTATTGCCTCGGTACGTCCGAGGTCAAGGGTTACCTGCCTGGCGTCGATTCGCTGGACGGTGCCCGTGACTATATCGCCTTCTTTTTCGACGTACTCTTCGAACACCAGTTCACGCTCGGCTTCTCTCAGTCGCTGCAATACCACCTGTTTGGCGGTCTGTGCGGCTATGCGCCCGGTAGTCTGCATGTCGCTTTCAACCGCGACGACCTCTCCCAGTTCCACGTTCTTCCGGAGCCTCTTTGCCTCCGTCAGGCTGATCTCGAGCTGTGGGTCCGCCACTTCCTGCACGGTGGTCTTGTGGGTAAAGAGCTTGAGTTCGCCGTTGGCGGGATTTAGCGACACGGATATCTCCTGACCTGCAAGGACGCTGTCCTTCTTGTAGGCCGAGGCGAGGGCCGCCTCAATAGCTGAGATAACCGCCTCCCTGGGGAGGTGGCGCTCAGCCGCCAACTGGGTTACCGCTATGAGAAAATCGCTCTTCATCTTCTTCTCACTCCCTTTACTCGCTGGGCCCGGGCTATTCCGTCTTCGGGCACCTAGAAAAAAAGTGGGTCGCGACCCACTTTCTACCGCGAGTATTTCGGCCTCAGTATACCATTCCCTGGGGTAAATAACAAGCCTAAACCTAGTGAAGTACAGGTTGTCCGGGAGGTGTTTAAGCTGCTCCCTTCTCGCTAGCCCGCTTTTGCGATACACTCTGGATAGGTAGAACCTATCAATGGCATGGAGTTATGGGTATGAACCTGATTTTGACAGGGTTCTCAGGCACCGGGAAGTCCCAGGTTGGCCGCGTGATAGCCCAGCTTCAGGGATGGGACTTTCTCGATACAGACGAGGAGATTGTCCGTATCACTGGTAAGCCTATCGCCGATATATTTGACGAGGACGGGGAAGCCTACTTCCGCTATCTGGAGAGGGGGGCTGTGAACGAGGCTTGTGCAGCTTCCGACGTGGTGGTGTCCACGGGGGGAGGGGCGATAGTCGACCCAGACAACTATCAGGCCATGGCTGCTTCTGGGATCATCGTGTGCCTGGAGGCGACGCCTGAGACCATCGCCGGCAGGCTGCGGCAACTCCCCGACGATGGTGAAATTGCGGAGACTCGACCTTTGCTGGAGGGTCGAGACCCCATCAAACTGATCAAGGAGCGCAAGACCCAGCGGCAGGGCTACTACGATCTGGCGGAGTACACGGTCGACACGGATGGTCTGACTGTGGAAGAGGTAGCCCACCAAGCTCTTAGGCTGTGGCGGGAGAGGAGTGCAGGAACTACGGAGGGTGTTTTCCCAGGAGAGACTGCCCCGGCATTTGTGGTCAAGGCACCTTCAGCGATCTACCCGGTGTTTGTGGACTGGGGCCTCCTGGACGATCTTGGCAAACACTTGCAGGGTGCCGGAATAAGCGGCCCCGTATACGTGATTACGGACTCGAAAGTCGCCGAGCTTCATGGTCGACGCGTAGAGGAGGCGCTCAGCAGATCAGGTATCGAAGCTCATAGCTATATTGTGCCAGCTGGGGAAGCCAACAAGACCCTGGCGACGGCGGAGGGCATATACACGTGGCTGGCGGAACGGCGTTGCGAGCGGGCTCACGCGATCATCGCTATGGGTGGAGGCATGGTGGGGGACCTGGCGGGGTTTGTGGCGGCAACTTTCTTGCGAGGAGTGTCTGTAATCCAAGTTCCAACGTCCCTAGCCGCGATGGTGGACGCGTCCATAGGTGGGAAGACGGCGGTAAACCTGGCCGCAGGAAAGAACCTGGTTGGCGCTTTCTATCAGCCCAGAATGGTAATAGCAGATCTGAACGCGCTCAAGACTCTTCCTCTAAGGGAACTGGCCTCCGGTTGGGCCGAGGCTATCAAACACGGACTCATCCTGGACGTGTCGCTTTTCAGACTGTTTGCAGAGAGGGTAGAGGCTCTGCTGGATCTTGAGCCGGCGGTGACCAGTGAGGTGGTCCGACGGAGCATGGCCATCAAGGGCAAAATTGTGGCGGAGGATGAAAGGGAGACGATCGGCAGACGTATTTTATTGAACTACGGCCACACCATTGGTCATGGACTGGAGGCTGCTACCGAGTACATGTCTTTACTCCATGGGGAGGCGGTGTCCGTTGGTATGGTCGCGGCGGGAGAGATCGGCCAGCAGATGGGCCTAATCTCTCGTGAGGCGGTGGAGAGGTATACCGAGGTGCTGAAGGGCTTTGGGCTGCCCACGGCCTGTCCCGGGGTGAGCCCCGATAGTGTTCTGAAGGCCATGGAGATGGACAAGAAGGCCACGTCCCGGAAAATAAACTGGGTGCTGCTGGAGGATATTGGCCTTGCCACTGTACGCTCGGACGTGCCTGAGGAACTGGTACAGCAGGTGGTACGGGATATCTGTAGCTAGATTCTTGGGTAAATCGTGAATTGGGTATGAGGAAGGGCGTTCCTGCCGGCGTCGGACTGCCTCTGATGGGCGTCTGTTGGTGGCTTCTATGGACTCAGGGCACTTTCTGGAACCCGCTGTTTTTCATGGGCATGTGGTCTGGGGCGACGCTGGTGATGTACGGGATCGGAGAGCGAGGTTATCCGGGGTTTCGTCGCCATATGGCCCTCCTGGCGCTGTCCGTACCGCTGTGGTGGTGGTTCGAGTTGGTGAATGCCCGGGTCGGGAACTGGGAGTACCTCGGAGCAGAAGAGCGGTACAACAACTGGCAGTATGCCATTATGGGGTCGACGGCCTTCTCCACGGTGATACCAGCCTTGGATGCTGCCTGGGGCCTCACGGTGAGGGGAGGAGGGTCGGTGGGAGTATGGGTGGGGAGCGACAGACACAGGCATTGGACTCAGATTGGCCTTGGCGTACTGTGCCAGATGTTGGTATTTCTCTGGCCTCAGGCCTTCTATCCCTTTATCTGGGTGGCTCCATTTCTGGTGGTCGACGGGTTGGTGGCCTATAGGGGCGGGCGCAGTCTGGTGGACGATATGATGAGGCGTAGGTGGCGGCTGGTGATGGGTGTGGCTTTGGGGGGCCTGCTGTGCGGTTTCCTATGGGAGTTCTGGAACTTCTGGTCTACACCCAAGTGGGTCTACCACGTCCCATTGCTGGATTTCGGAAAGATATTCGAGATGCCAGTCTTGGGCTACGGCGGATACATCCCCTTTGCCTTGAGTATTTATCAAATGCTCACATTATGGCTGGTGCGGCGGACGGAGTACACCCTGCACCCACAATAGGATATTGTTGCACTGGTCTAGAGACGGGAGTTTGCTGGCCTGCTCGTATGGGTCGACAACCAGGCTTGACATTGTACGGCATCAGATGTCTCGTCTCAGAAGGATTATGCGAATCCGAAAATCTCCATTAGTCTTGTGACTGTGTAGTTCCATTTCTTGTCCTTTAGCCTTGCTACAGTATTCTGATTCCCGAAGAATCCATTCTCATTCACGGCATGTTCCACTGGTGCAATCTTGATCCGATGAACTGCTATCGGATGTTCGCCGTGTTCACGGTCAAACATCTTTGGAGCCTCAACTGGCTTTTTGGTTATCAGGAAGAGGCTTACCTTCCTAGGTGGAAAAGAAGAACTTGTCGAACGGAACTAACTTCTCGGTCACTCTCCCCGCCCCGACATGTCCCTTCCGGGGGATATTCACCAACCCTCTATCTCCAAGACCTAGTGTATTGAGAGTTTGAGTATACGAGGAACCTCCTCCTTCACTTATGAAGCCATGTCGGCAAGCATCATTCCAACTGTTAAGGGGATCTTCACCAAATGAGGCGTAGTAGTACTCGCCATCCCAGGCTTTTTTCATTTCCTTTTCATCTGTCTACATCAATTGGTATAGCGATTTTGGGTTGCCCTCGTCTCTGGCGAATCCTGCTATGCGTCGAGGAACCGAGTTAGGTGTGTCCACGAACGCTTGTGCCTAGTCTTGAAGCCATGCCCGCACTTCGTTGTCAATCCGGATCACGTTTGCCACAGCAACCTCCTTGATTGTGCACCGCTATGTCACTGCCGATAGCAAATTATGAGGCTCAGTGAAATCTCTCCAGCTTTCCGATCTCCTTCTTGCTATACGTGGAAGTTCGGAGCCGACGACCAGCGAGTGGCCCCGTGCTCCTAAGCTGGCAGGTTTACCATGAGCGGAAGGAGTGACACCCGACAGAGATTGAAACGAAGAAGGGGGGACTCTTCTGCAAGAGTCCCCCCTTCTTCGTTTCGGGTTGTGGCCCGGGCGATCTAGGTGGCTACTGCTACCCTGTCCCGGACTGCCTTTTTCAACTCTCTTACCTTCTCCATTTCGGGGTAGTGGCCGCCCTCGGCTTTGCGGTCGAAGAGGGTCTCGCCGTCCAGGTAGACCTCCAGTCGGCCATCGTCTACGGGTATGATGGTTATGGCAAGCTTGCTTTGAAACTCGGTGAAGAATTCAGTCGCTATCCAAGCGGCTTGAGGTAGATACCCTCAATCGGTACAGTATCTTATTTCCAGGTTGGGTTTGTCTTGTGCCATCTTGCGATTCCTCCCTTTATTCTGGCTCACTATGGTGAATGGGCGAAAGCCAGGGCGATTATAGCATCGTGGATCTGGTGGAGACAAGGTGCTGTGAACACCTACTAAAGGGATATGGATATACCAGGAACGATGACCAACACGAACAAGGAGACTATAGCTACGGTGGTCGCAATTCTAAACTAACAGTGCTCGTCGCGCAGGCCTGCTAGGACTGAGGCGGCATAAAGAAAGTGAACACAGTCCGGGTCATCACCTAGGACCATGGCAAAGAAGTGGACTCGCGATCCGTCCTTCTGGTCGTGGCCGTATTCTTTTTCGAGATGGTAATACAGTCTGCCGAAAATGATATCCTCATTCACCATGAGGTCCTTTGGAACGGCCGCGATATCAAGGGGCACGTACATCTTTGAACTGGGAGACGAGGAATACGTCTTGTAATTCGAGAATGTGTCATGGTACCGATTGTAGATAGCGTTGAGGGCTGCAAAGCCCGTTGGTGTAGGCTTCATCTCTAATCACAGTTTTCCTCTATATGGTGGGTGACCCTGACAGCATGATAGTGCTAACAAGGGTCCAGGGCAAATCAGCCTAGCGAGTCTCCACGAAAGGATGAGAGTATATGGTTGCCTTCGGAAGCAGTCAACAATCATTGGTCACGTCTTCGTTGCCACTGAGCGAAGTCGGGTTGTATACTCTCGGCGCTCCACCTGTCTGTATTGTACCCAGTGATTTTCTGCCAGGTCTTTGAGCGTAAAAGGAGAAACAAATTGAAGGCAGTCTTCGTCAACGAGTTCGGTGGCACGGACAAGCTTACCTACGGCGACCTGCCGGACCCGACGGCGGGTCTCGGAGAAGTCGTGCTGCGGGTGAAGGCCAGCGCTCTCAATCACCTTGACCTGGGCGTGCGCTCGGGTCAAGGCAGGGTTCCCAAGGAGCTTCCCCGTATCCTGGGCTGCGACATGGCTGGTGAGATTCTTGGGATCGGCCCGGGAGTTACGGGGTTTCAGAAAGGAGACAGGGTGCTGGTGGACAACCGCTTGAAGTGTGACGCCTGCGATCAGTGCCTTCAGGGACAGGACCAGTTCTGTCGGAACCAGCAGAGGGTCGGCGTGGACGTGGATGGGGGTCACGCGGAGTTCTGCAAGATTCCAGCCGTGAACGTACACAAGTTCCGGGACTCCATGTCCTTCGAGGAAGCCGCTGCCATCCCTCTGGCCTTTCATACGGCGTGGCACTGTCTCATCGTGAGGGGCCAGCTTCAGCCGTGGGAGACCATCCTGGTCCAGGCCGGAGGCAGTGGGGTCGGCAGCGCGGGCATACAGATAGCGAAGCGCTTGGGGGCCAGGGTCATCACGACGGCGGGGTCGGACGAAAAGCTCGCTAGGGCGAAGGAGATGGGCGCCGACGAGGGCATCAACTATCGTACTACACCAGACTTCAGCCAAAGTGTGAGAGAACTCACCGATGGACAGGGCGCTGACATGGTGCTGGACGTGGTTGGCGCAGCGGTGTGGGAGCAGAACCAGCTCAGC
>JASLXI010000030.1 GCA_030740415.1 Dehalococcoidia bacterium | reverse complement strand
AGTTGGCCGTCGTCCAGCAGCTCATCATGGGTACGGACGGCACCCCAAGAGAACCCCAACTCCTGAGCACCGCGATACACCTCATCTCGGGTCATGTTATTGATAAACATGCGCACGACCAAGCTAATGTGATCGGCCTCCTCCTGAATCACCGTCGTATCCTGGTACTTCTCATCCAATAGGTCGTCGGCCATGCCGTATTTGTCCATCCATTCCGCCAGAGACCGAAGCTGCCTTGGCGGCAGCCGCATGGCGATGAGTTGAATGTTAACGTACTTCCCATCTTTGCAAAGTGTCTGAGTAGGTGGTGTGGGATTGACGCCTGCGTGACGCCCCGTCTGGCGTATCATTGTCTTCCCCGTATATATCCACGCAGACATGGCCCCCTCGGTGGTCAGGGCGCAGGACTCGTGAATCGACACGTCTATGTACTGTCCATTGCCCGAGTTAGCACGGTGAATCAGCGCGGCGGTGATCGCCATGCAGGCATAGTGACTGCCCATGTGCCATGCCTGCCCCCCACCGGGTGCAATGGGCGGGGCGTCAGGTATATCGTCGTAGCCGCAGGAGCCCATTTGCCCTCCGACCGCCAGGTGCAGCAGGTCACTGGTCTGGAAATTCCGCCACGGTCCCGTTTGCCCAAATGGGGTCAGGGAACATACTATGATGCTCGGGTTAAGCTCCTTGAGATCGTCGAACCCCAGGCCAAGAGACGGCAAATATCCGGGCTGAAAGGTTTCCAGCACTACATCCACTGTAGCGGCCAAGCGCCGGAGCAAAGCCCGCCCATCATCCGTCTCCAAGCTCAGAGTCACACCTCGTTTTGAGGTGTTGTAATGCCAGAAGCTGAGGCTTCGCTCCAGGTCGTATACGTCTTTGTAGTATGGGCCAACCGTACGGGTACTCTCTCCTTCTGGCGGCTCTATCTTGATCACGTCTGCACCCAGATCCCCCAGCAGTTTGCCGCACCACTGCCCTTTTTCGTCGGTAAGCTCTAATATCCGCAGCCCCCTGAAGGGGCCGTTCTGGGCATTCTGTGTCGTCATCTGAGCAACTCCTCCTGATAGGGGTAGCGTTCCAACTCATTAGGCCAAAATGTGCCATCCTCATAGCCGGAGGCCAATTCTTCCTGGCTCATCCCCAGCAGTCCTACCAGAATTTTCCTGTTGTCCTGCCCAATCAACGGCCCGTGACGATAGTTCAAGGCCGGGCTTTCAGCGAGCTTGAATGGTGCATTCTGCAACGGCCATGAACCCAATACGGGGTGCTCCACTTCCTTGTACATACCCCGGTCTCGTAACTGCGAGTCGTGCTCTGCCCTATCCTCGTTGCTCTGGACGGGCATTGCACGCACCCCGGCCGCCTGGCACAACTCCATGAGTTCATACTTCTCAAGCGTCAGTGTCCAGCTTTCAATGCCCTGATCCATCTCTTCTTGTCGTTCCAGTCTTCCCGGAGTGGTAGAGAGATTCTGGTTCTTGGCCCACGGCGGGCTCCCCATGAGACTTACTAGATTCTGCCATTCCTGGTCGGTGTAGCAGGCAATGGCGCACCAGTCATTATAGCCATCGCCCTTTGTGCGGTAGCCATTGTGTGGAGCAATCATCGGTCCTCGATAGTTGTTCAACATGGGCGTGCCGGGCCAGTGCGCCCTGTTCCCCGGCGGGTAACCCTCCCGCTGCGACTTGCGGCCATTAATGGTCATATCAAGTAGTGCCGGTCCGTTTAGTGTGGTGCCCATGACCATCTGCCCCATGTCCACATGCTGACCCTGGCCGGTCATCTTCCGGTGGAATATGGCTGCCAAAGCATAGAAGGCGATGTACATGCCTCCGGTATCATCCAAGTATGACCATCCCCACCCTGCCGGAGGTTGTCCAGGCAGCCCAGAGGCAAAGGTCATGCCGGAAAGGGCCTGAGCTGAAGGGCCGAAGGTAGTGTAGTGTTTGTCTCGCCCTGTATGCCCGAACCCGGACATGGAGACATATATAATGTCCGAACGCAGTTTCTTGAGTTCATCGTAGCCCAAGCCCCAGTTTTCCAGTACCTCTGCGCTATAGTTCTCCACCACCAGATCCGACTTCGAGATGAGATTCCTGATGATGTCCATGCCACGGGGACTACGGACATTCAGGGATAGGCTCAGTTTGTTTGCATTAGTATCGTTAAAATGACCAGATGAGTTCAGGCTTATTTGAATGCCTGGAGGAGTCCCAGCTGCCCCTCCGGCACGGCCAAACTCTCGCAGGGGCCACTCCACCTTGATAACTTCAGCTCCCAGCGCCCCCAACCATCGAGTGGCCCAAGGCCCTGCACGCACCCAGGTAAAGTCCACAACCCGAATGCCAGCCAGAACCCTGGGTGAAACGCTGTCTGTAGTCTTTACCGGTGTCATAGTTTTTCTCCCATCTGGCTCCAAGCAGTACATCCCACGCAACAAATACCACACCTTCGGGTCTCTTCACCCAGAAATGGAGAGAATAACCGGTCGCTTGAGTGATCTCGCGAGCCCAATATCCAGTCAGGGGGAGGCTCCACACAGCCAGGTTGCCTCCACTGAACGTTGGTCCTCCGGAGACAGCGATCTCGGGCTTTACCCCGATAACCGCCCTAGTGCCCGCCCGTCCCTGCATCTGCTGAATACAGCCGGTGTGCACCCGGCAACAACTGCGGCCGCTGCCGGCATTGCCGCCACGCGGGAAAACCAGAAAGGCTCATCGGGTACTGGCGATTGTTCGGGCAAATCTTACTCCACTCCGGGTTTGTGAGCCGCGGTCATCATACGGTAAAGCCTTCTGATAATCAAGGCGTGTTTCGTCGGTATTCTGTGCCCGTTTAGACACGTTGTCTACGATTGGCACACTCCTCGGCTATGTTCAGAAGCCAGGCACGCACTACGGAGATGATTTCCCACGACGCGCTCGCTGCCAGAGTTGCACTCAGTCGACTTTGAGTCCTCGGAGCCGGTTGTCAATCCCTTCCGACTCCAAAGACAACCTCTCCCATTCCTCCCAGAGCGATTGCGCTTCCTCCTTGAGTGAGCGGTGCTGCTCTCCGGAGGCGGCCATCTGAGCAGGGTCGTCAAACTGGTCTGGACTTGAAAACAGCGCCTCGAGCTTCGCAATGCGAGCCTCGTGGTCAACCAGTCTGACATCTATCTCACTTATCCTCATAGCCAGCGTGCGCGCCTCTTTGCTGAGGACCCGATGCAACTCCTCTCCGGCACTCAGCGGTTTCCCAGAGCGTCTCCTGGCAGGGCGGCCATCAGGGGGGCTATGCCTGGAGGTGTCATTTCTATTTCCGTTGGTAGACAAGGCAATGCCACCCTGTGCGTGTTCGCTCTGCTTCGTGTACAGGTAACTATCGTAGTCGCCGGGATAGATCTTTGGTTGGCCATTATCTATCTCAATGATCTTGTTGGCGATCTGGCGTATCAGGCTACGGTCGTGGGTTATGAGACAGATAGTGCCATGATAGTCATTGAGGGCATCCGCGAGGATCTCTCTGGAAGCTATGTCCAAGTGGTTGGTTGGCTCGTCCAAGATCAGCAGGTTGCTCGGCTTTAGCAGCAGTTTGGCCAGGGCGACGCGGGCCTTTTCTCCGCCAGACAACACGGATATGGGCTTACGGATGTCGTCGCCACTGAACAGGAAGCCACCGAGGGTATGACGCAGGTTTTGGCCGGACTCGTCTGGCGCCGCTTGCTGTAGCTCCTCGATGAGCGTGTTGCCGGGGTTGAGGAGGTCCAACACATGCTGTGCGTAGTAGGCCGTCACCACGTTGTGACCAATTCTTCTCTCACCCTCCTCAAAGGTAAGGACATCCGCGAGAATCTTCAACATGGTGGTCTTGCCAGCACCGTTGGGCCCAACTAGGGCGACCCGGTCTCCGCGTGTCAGGGCCAGGTTCAGTCCACGATAGACAACGTTATCGCCGTAAAACTTGCTGACGTTGGTCAGGCGAATCACCTCGGTACCACTACGCGGCGGTTCAGGGAATGAATATCGAATTTTCCTAGTCGCTCTTGGCAGTTCGATTGGCTTCACCTTCCCAAGTTGCTTCAGACGACTCTGTACCTGGGTGGCCTTTCGTGCTTTGTAGCGAAAGCGCTCCACAAAGCGCATCTGTTTCTGGATTTCGCGCTCTTGCCTGGCCGCGGTCGTTTGTTTGACTTGCAGGGAGCGCTCGCGAGCGATGAGGTAGTTGTCGTAATCCCCCTTCAGCAACATCACCTCGTCAGGCTCGATGGCAAGTACCCTGGTTGCTATCTGGTTCAGGAAAGCCCTGTCGTGAGAGGTGACCACCACCGCACCACGGAAGGAAGTTAGGTACTTCTCAAACCACAGGTTTGCATCGAGGTCCAGGTGATTGGTCGGCTCGTCCAGGAGCAACAAGCCAGGGTCTCTGAATAGCAACCTTGCCAGAGAAGCTCGCATAAGCCAACCACCGCTGAACTCACCGAGGGGTCTGAGGAAATCGCCCTGCCTAAAGCCCAGCCCTGAGAGAATCGCCTTGGCCTCGTGCTCTCTGTCACCTCCGCCAGTCACCTCCATCTCCGTGTCAAGATGACTAAGCTGTCGCAGCAACTCATCCCGGTTATCTGGGTCAGGCTCCGAAGATAGAGACTCCTGGATGGTGGTGATCTTATCTTTAAGAGCGGTCACCTCTGGAGAGATATCCAACACCTCCTGGACCAGGGTCCTGCTTGAGAACAGTGCTGGCTCTTGTTTGAGATAGCCTATTGTGACGTTGCGCTGTCGGGATATGCCTCCTGTGTCCGAAGAGATATCGCCTGCCAAGATATCCAAAAGAGTGGTCTTCCCGGAACCGTTTGGGCCTACCAGTGCCAAGCGGTCCCCGTCACCCACATTGAGTGTGAGGCCACTGAAGAGTGTCCGATTGGTATAAGTCTTACTGATGTTGGACGCACTTAGCATATTGACCCTGCCAGGACTGCTATTATACCTACTGTGCGCAAATGCGGGCAATTTCTTGTTTTGGTCGGTTCCAGTTACCCTTCTCCACTGGAGTGTTCGATACTCTGAGATTTCTACAAATTGGGGAGACATGCTGGACCGCCCAGGGCTTGACTCTCTCCCGTATGGATGTCAAATTACGTTGAGCGTTCCGTACGCCATGCCGCGAGACAACGCGGGAGTACGTTGACGTATGAAGAGCCACCAGGCTTCGGGTATGACTACTCGCTAGCAGTTACACATTAAAGGAGAACAAAATGTCTATCATAAACACAATTCTTGGCCCCGTGGATGCGAGCGATCTGGGTTTCACACTGATGCACGAGCACATTAGGGAGAGCTCAGCTGGCGTCCCATACACCTTTCCCGATCTATTCGACCACGAAGAAGACGTCGCTCGGGGGGTGGCTGCTCTCAACGAGGCCGCCGCCGAGGGGGTTGGCACCATTGTGAACGTGACCACCCTGGACTTGGGGCGGGACATGCGGCTCCTAAAAGATGTGGCCGAGCGGACAGAGCTCCACATAGTCGCTGCCACGGGTCTCTGGCTGGATATTCCCCGCGCCATCGCCAACGGAGCTACCCCAGACCAACTCGCCAGGGTATTCACTAGAGAAATCGAGGTAGGCATCGAGGGAACCGGGATCAAGGCGGGAGTCATAAAGGTGGCCACCGACGTGCAGCACATATCCGAGGAGGGACTTGCACCAGCAAACGAGCTGGTACTGCGGGCAGCAGCCCGCGCCTGCAACCATACCGGCGTGCCAATTACCACACACACGTCCTCGCTCGCCAAGACAGGGGACTACCAAATAGCCGTCTTCGAGGAAGAGGGAGTAGATATGAGCCGTGTATGCATCGGCCACAGCAACGATACCAATGACTTGGACTACCTACTTGGAATCATCAATAAAGGGTGCTTCCTTGGGATGGACCACTTCCCGGGCGGAGCCAGGGGTGGCCTGAACTGGGAAGAGCGGACCCAGGTGGTGAAGCAGCTTGTGGACCTGGGCTTTGCTAACCAGGTGACCTTGTCTCACGACTACGGAGGTTGGCGCCCTGCCCTTCCGGAGACGGTGGGGAGAAGGGGAGAAAGCAACCCTGACGGCTACTCCTTCGTCAGCCGAAAGGTGGTTCCGCGGCTGATGGAGTTGGGAGTAAACGAGGAGGCCGTCCGAGCCATGACAGTGGATGCTCCACGGCGCTTTTTCGGGGACTAAGCTACTCCCAGCTTGTGCTGGACTTGATTCTAGCCGGCAAAAAGCTCTTCCCCGTACAGGCCTCTGGTCAGCTCTAGGTATTGCTGTTTCGTCAGTAATGGCGTGTGGTTCTTCACGATTTCCTTGCCGTCTTTCCCACCATCGCTCAACAGGTCGATCACCATGTTGGCCATCGCCTTGGCTGCTGTGATGACCGCAAGGGGGTAGTCCTGAACAATGTAGTCGACCCCGTGTCCCTGGCCTGTTGCCGCACTCACATAAGGGTGCAACGCGGGCATGATGTGGCTGACGTCGCCCATATCTGTCGAGCCACCTCCATGCCCTCTTTCGCCAACGTTACCTACGCCGACTAAGGTTTCCGCGTTTGTTTTGTATATGGAGGCCATCTCAGGGTTGTTGATTAACGGGAGCATTTCACCCAGATTGAGAATCTTAACCTGTGCTCCAACTGACATTGCACCGGCGCGCAGCGCACGGTCTACCTTTGCGTTTGCCTCAAGAATTGCATCGAGCGACCTGCCCCTCACGTAGGTCTCTATGTGCACTGCATCGGGAACGGCGTTGACCGCAGAGCCCCCCTTTGTGATTATGGGATGGACTCGAATACTGTCCTCGTCCTTGAAGGTCTCACGCTGCATGTGGATTGCCTGAATCGCCAGGGTCGCAGCGTTCAGGGCGTTGACCCCGCGCCACGGCGCTCCCCCCGCATGGGAGGCATGCCCTATGAATTCTGCGCGTTTGGCGACCAGCCCATTGTTCCCTGTCCCTATCATCAGATTCCTGTTCACTTCGCCGGGATCACTGTCCATGCTTCCTGAATGGGTCATCACCGCCAGGTCAACATCATCAAAGGCGCCCAGCCTGATGAATTCACCCTTTCCAGTCAGAAACTCAATCTTGCCCTGCCTACGAAGCTCGTTACGGAACTCAAGCTCAATGTACTCCTCGGCGGGGACAGCCATGAATATCACACGTCCGCTGAGTCCCTCAAGAATGCCAGGGGCCAAAATGCCCGCCGCGACCGCAAGCATGTTGCCAACCTGAATATGATGCCCGCATGCATGTGCAGCGTGGGTCACGGAGTCCTCTTCCGAATGTCCAGGAACGACCATCGAGTCAAGCTCCCCGATGACCGCAATCGTCGGGCCGTCGCCTGCTTTTCCTTTCACGACTCCACTTACACCGGTGATGGCAAGGTCGTTCTTATGCTCAATACCCAAGTCCTTGAACCAGCCCTGCACCGTTTGTGAGGTCTTAGACTCCTTAAACCCGGACTCCGGGTTCTTCATGATGTGCTTGGCGGTCTGAATGAGGTTTTCGCTGCGCCGATCTATTTCCTGATTTACCTTCGCCTTTAGCTCTTCACGTGTTGCGCTCATTTTTTGTCCTCCCGTCTTCAACTGATAGCTTGCCTCAAATGGCCCCACACCGTACAGTAGACTCAAATGAAGGAAATTTAGTAAGGTGACGTTCTGATGCTGGATGTCTTCCTTAACGTTATTATGCCTGTTTTCCTGGTGGCTGTCATCGCTGCCGGGTTTCAGCGGTGGCGTAAAGTACCAGTTGGGCCGTTGAGCCAGGTTACGCTCTACGTTCTTACCCCGGCGCTTATATTCATCTCTCTACTCCAACAGGAGATACCTGTCTCGGCATCCGTAAGAATCGTGGCAGCAACTCTGCTGGCATCCGCGCTAATCCTAGTAACCGGCGCTCTTATAAGTATGGTCCTACGACATGACCGGGCCATGAGGGGGGCCTTCATGCTGTCTACGGGGTTTCCCAATGCGGGAAACATGGCATTGCCCGTCCTGCTTTTGGCCTTCGGAAATG
>JASLXI010000002.1 GCA_030740415.1 Dehalococcoidia bacterium | reverse complement strand
ATGATGATGGTCTGATTAACCCCCATCATTATGGTGGGCGTAGCCAGGGGAATTTGAACCTGCATCAGTGATTGAAGCCTTGAAGCACCGTGCGACCAAGAAGTCTCGACCACCGCTGGGGGGACCAAGCGTATGCCCATACTGGTCATTCGAATGGCAGGTGGGAGGGCATATATTACGGTCGCTATAATGCCGGTGATGGGCCCAGAACTCCACAGCATGATCACTGGAATCAGGTACACAAACACAGGCATAGTCTGCATTGTGTCTAGGACTGGGCGCAGGACCGCCTCAACCGCGTCATTCTGGGACGCCCAGATACCTATGCATAGCCCTAGGACCACCGATATCACGACCGCAACCACCACCTGGCTCAGGGTATGCATGGCTAGGTCCCACACCCCGCCGAACCCAAAAAACAACATTGCTACAGTAGCTAGGATGGCCGCCCTCCTCCCTGATATTGCGTAAGCCAGGGCCGTTATCCCTATTACTAAGACGGGCCAGGGAAGTGAATTCAGCAACGCTTGAATCGGGTTTAAGCCAAACTCCCGTATCAGGCTATCCTTGATCCAGCTTGTGAGGAAGAACAAATGCACACCCATCCAACTCACACCATCGTTGATCGACCTAGCCACAGAAAAGTTCAGGGCTTCCGGAAAATCTCTCAGGGCAGGTATCAAAATGCCCAAAAAGAAGATCAAGGCTAGGAAGCCCCCAAAGCCAAAGAAGCGATACCGCATGAAAACGCCACCGCTGACGCCAGTCCGGTCGGTGGTGGTTGACGCGCGAGGAGTTGTCTCCGAATTGGTCTCTGACCCCACCTTGCCTTGCCGGGCAATAGCATAGCTAAGCCGGTCCAAAATTATTGCCAGTAGGACAATAGCAAGTCCAGCTTCAAGACCGCTCCCTGAATCTATCCGCCTCAAGGCAGTCCACACATCTCGCCCCAGTCCGGAAGCACCAACCAGGGCCGTTATTATCACCATTGCAAGAGCCATCATAGTTGTCTGATTGATCCCCATCATGACCGACGGCTTGGCCAGAGGGAGTTGGACCTGAACCAATGTCTGCAACGACGTTGACCCGTGAGAATAAGCGGTCTCGACTGCTTCTCGGGGTACGCGGCGAATTCCTAAATTGGTCAGCCTAATGGTCGGGGGAAGCGCATAGACGACTGTCAGGAAAACACTCACTGTCCCGCTGACACCGAAGAGGAAGAGAGCGGGCATGAGATACACGAAGGCCGGCATCACCTGCATAGTATCCAGTACCGGGCGTACTACGGCCTCAATTCGATCACTAAGAGCAGCCGCTACTCCCAGGGGAATTCCAATGGCCACGGCTAATAGCACTGAAATCCATATGAGGCTGAGAGTAATCATGGCCGAGTCCCATAGTCCCAATATCCCAATGGACATCAAGCTGGCAGCACATAAGAGAGCCATCCTCCAACCGGCAATCTTCAGCGCCACCAAGCCAGTTCCGGCCACTACAACTGTCCAGGGAACCCAGAGAAGGAAGGACTCGAACCCAGCAAGCACAGAGTCCACAATGTCCGAGATGGGGTCAAAAAACCAGGAGAGGTTGTCTCCCGTCCATGCAAATATGGCATCAACGGGTTCTTTGATAGGCAGTTCAAAGGACTTGGGGAAGCCGCCCAAATCAGTGCCCAAATTGCTCTTGGCAAGAAAATAGGCGAACAGATAAACCATTGCCACGAGAACGCCATAGACTAGCGGCCTTGGGACAGCGCCTGTGCGTAGCTGCCTGGGTATCGCCCTCTCGGCAATCACGCTTCCATCACCTCATCGACCACGAGAGCAGACATGACTGCTATTTGGTTCACTGTGCCGATCAGGTGGTTCCCCTGATCTAAGACTGCAATGGGGCCGTCATTGGCTATACACAAATGGATCAATTCCTCGACCTTGGTTTCAGGAGGGGCCTCAGAGTACGAGGCCCGGACCACCCGGGACAATTCCATACATCCACCAGCTACGGCCTTACTGAGGTCTTCAGAGTAAACAATACCTTGCATCCTTCGGTCCCCATCCACAACAAAAGCCCAATCGCACGCAATGTCCTGCATGGTGGTCAGCAACTGGCTTGGTATCTGATCAATCGACACCATCAGTTCGGGCTCCGTCATCGCGGATTGAGCGGTCAGCACCTTGGAGCGCGGGACGTCTCTGGTAAAGTCCTTTACGTAGTCATCAACAGGGGAGCCCACGACTTCTTCCGGCGTTCCTACCTGGACAAATGCACCATCCTTCATGATGGCAACCCTATCTCCCAGTTTCAGAGCTTCAAGAAAATCGTGGGTTATGAAGACTATGGTCTTGTTAACCGTCTCCTGGAGTTTAATCAGTTCGTCCTGCATCTCACGGCGTATCAAGGGGTCCAGGGCGCTGAAAGGCTCATCGAAGAGCAATATCTCAGGGTCTACTGCGAGGGCTCGAGCCAACCCAACTCGCTGCTGCATACCACCACTCAATTCATGGGGATATCGGTCCTCCCATCCGGTCAGTCCAACTAGTTCTATAACCTCTGACGCTCGCTCAATTCTGCTCGCTTGGTTCATCCCCTGTACCTGAAGTCCGTAGGTGACATTATCAAGGACTCTTTTATGGGGAAGGTTGCCAAAGTGTTGGAACACCATGCTCATCTTATGCCTTCGGAGTTCGCGAAGCTGCCGTTTATCCATCTGAAGGAGGTCTTCGCCATCGATGAGAATATCACCGCTGGTAGGCTCGATAAGTCGGTCCAGGCATCTAACCAGAGTGGACTTGCCGCTTCCTGAAAGACCCATAATGACAAAGGTCTCACCCACCTGCACATCGAAGGAGACATCCCGTACTGCTATGACACCTCCGGTCCTTGCCAGGAACTCTTCACGAGACTCATCAGGCCCCAGGGAGGTCATGAGCTGTTCCGGCTGCTTACCGAATATCTTGTAAAGATTACGGCACTCGATGCGATAGTCGATGTTATTTTCGGCGTTCACTTTAATACCTGTCTACTGTTATCACCTTGAACTGCCATTTATGGTCTGTCTGAGTCATGGATTAAGATTGACTGTGCTAATCGACGACCAGCAAGTCGGTGAGAATTTGGATGGACACTACCTACCCCGCGCTTAAGCGCTATAACTGTGCGTGGAGAGGTGGGCGAGAATCGGCTGGGCCGATAGATTAAGAGTGAGTTGAGAAGCTATGGCTCACAAGGAAGGACGTGAGCCATAAGCCGCGAAGTGCCCCGTAGAATAGAGCCACTTATCTTACACTGCCAGAACCTGTTAATATCTGTATCGCCCAGGCCCTTGTAGTCATGTTCCATGTATCTACCGTATCGCATTGTTAGATGCACAGTACCCCCTTTGGCAATCCTTGCAACTTACTAGCGCACGTGGAGGAGCTTGGAATCATAGCCATAATAGGGGCCACACTTCAGTCTGTCAACCGACATCGACAGCACTGCTCACCCATGAATGGAGTGACGCGATGATGCCATGGGGCTTGCGCCTAACAGATCGAGCGGCCCCTCTGCCCCCAAAATCTTTTTCCACCTATCCATCGGGTTACACAATGATGTGTACTGCACCACCTGACTCCCAGGCCTCGTCCAGGCAATTGTGGTTCAAATAGGCCCGGCGCTCTTCGTACCTAACGCCTCCGGCATCCCGCTGCTTGATGAGTCTCGCACACGTCGGACATCCCCTGATACTATAGACGATGGGCAACGATGACATATTTCTCAACCCCAAGGAAATGCAAGAATGATAACCGCAGCTTAGCCAATTCGCCAGAGCACATCCCCGTGGGAGTCTGGTTCGTGCTGCCTACCGGAGAAGGCCTGATATTCTGCCTTGGAGGCGGACAGGGTGGTCTCGTCTCCTTGCCCAGGGTGGACGATGATGGCATCTGGAAGAATGAACAGCTTCTTAAGAATACTATCTACGGACTGTTGATGGCTCTCTTGGCCCATCGTATCACCGGGCCCGTCAGGGAGCAGAGTCTCACCTGAGAAGAGGTGGCCTCCTATCAGATAGCAGGAGGCTCCTGGAGTGTGCCCGGGCGTATGTATGGCTCTAAGCTGTAGCGGTCCCACTGTGAGGATGGCCCCGTCATGGAAAGGATACTCCGGGCGTTCCGAGTTGACTGGCGTAAAGTAGTTGAAGACTTGGGCATCGTTCGCGTTGACCCACACTGGTGCCTCGGTCTGGGAGCGCAAGCGGTCAAGCCCTGCAAGTTGATCAACATGGGTGTGTGTGATGAGAATGGCCTTCACCTGGACGTCTCTCACCTCTTCCAGAATTCTGTCCAGCTCGTTTGGTGCATCTATGATCACTCCCTCCTCTGTTCTGGGGTCAGCGACGATGTAGGAGTTGATGCCCTGGCTGCCGCACTTAATTCTTGAGACACGCACCTCAATATCCTGGCGGAGCATCATTTGCCACCTCTTTCGTAATCAGCAATCGGCGAACACACCAATCCTATCAGAGAGATGCACGACTCTCAATTTCTTCCAGCAATATCATGCCACTAGGTACTGTCTAACAAGAAATAACACCATCTCTTGACATAAGGAGAACGCCCGTTCTATAATGGTTATGACACGAGGGGGTAATAATCATGATCTTGAATACAATAACCGTATCTGGAAACGTCGGAGTACTATCTCCTGACGATAGCGGCAAGGGTCATTCGGTGACTCTTAGGCTTCGCGGCCACCGGGACGACGTGAAGACTGTCGTGGACCACTGGCGTATCAAAGTTGAATGGGAGCAGGATGATGCCAGCCTATCCAGTGACGAGTGTGCGGTGGACGGACTGCTGAATGTGAAGGGATGAACATGTACGTGACTCCACGCACAATAACGACAGTTACCGATGCGTTAGTTACACTCAACGCCAGCGTGTCCAACGGCATCAAATGATGATCACTACAACACTTCTTTGCCTGTAGACACCACCTTGAACATACCAAAGCATCCAGGTTGCTTCGCCTCTTGCACTCGGCTGATGGTGAACGCCGAGGGTATGGTATTATGCCAGTTATCCACATACCGTTAAGCCAAAGAGGTATATCCAGTGACCACAGACCCTGAGTTGCAGCGCACGAGTCGGTTCATTAATGTCGGCGATGTAGCCATCCACGCCCTGGACTGGGGTGGAGACGGCATCCCTCTGATTCTGGTCCACGGAGCCCTGAGAACAGGCCGAAGCTGGAATGCAGTGGCTCGCCGTCTCCATGATGTCTTTCGGGTCATCGCTCTCGACCTACGGGGCCACGGAGATAGTGGGGCTACCACAACGGGCAACGATTCCCACAGCCGTATGAACGACATCGCTTACGTAGCTACAGAGCTAGACCTGGGATCGCATTTCATTATGGCCCACTCTCTGGGCTGCGTCCCTGTCGGGCTCTATGCTTCCCATCATGCTGAACGGGTAAAGGGCTTAATCCTCGTCGAGCCCGTAATGGACGTCCACGCCTTTTGGACAAGGGGGGAAACCTCGAAAAGCACCTGGATGGAGAAGGCGTCGGCAGGACGCAGAAATGGCTGGGCGAGCATAGATGAACTGCGATCTAGGCTGGGGCAGAACCGCGCCACAAAGGCCTGGGCGTCCGAGGTCACGGAGGACGTTCTCCGAGAGGAAACCCGTTTGTTCCCGGATGGTCGCGTAGAAATCAAGTGGCATCCGTCGATATACAATCTGAACGAGATGTGGGACGACCGGACTTCTCTGCTTGATGAGGCGCCGCGGATTGTCATGCCGGCGTTGGTACTGGCAAGGGCCGATAACCCTCAACTCGAGAGCAACCTGAAGCCCTTTTCGAGCGCCTTGCCTCAGGGGGCAATCAACATTCTACCCAATCTCGGTCATTCGATGTATATGGAGGCCCCTGGCCTGATAGCAGATATCGCCCGACGCTTCTTTGCCTAGCAGGGCAGGACGTGCTGCTTTCCGTGATTGGTACCAACGTGGATGAATGTGCATCAGTTGATACCTCCTTCCAAATCTGTTCCCCTAACCCACAACAACATTCACCAGGCGACCGGGGACGTACACAACGTGGCCTACCTGATGGCCCTCCAGGTGGGGCTGCACCCTCGGGCTCTTCAGGGCCAGGCATTTGGCTTCCTCCTCGCCGATGTCCGTGGCCACCTGGATACGGTCCCTCACCCGGCCGTTGACCTGGACCACCAGGGTTATCTCCTTGTCCCGGGCCAACTCCTCGTCCCACTGGGGCATTAGATGGGTGTGGATGCTGTAGGCGTGGCCTGTCCTCTCCCACAACTCCTCTGTTATGTGGGGCGCGATAGGGGCCAGGAGCAGCAGCAGCTTCTCGATGGCGTCCTGCCAGGTACCGACACCGACACCGCCCTGATCCCAGGCCCGGCCCATGTAGTTAGTCAGCTCCATCATGGCCGCCAGGGCCGTGTTGAACTTGAACCGTCCCAAGTCGTCCTCGACTCGTTTGATGGTCTTGTGGGTCATTCTCAGCAAACCTTGATCGGTTTCCGGGGAGGTCGGCCGCTTCCGCAGGTCCGATACGTCCCTTTGCGCAATGTCCCACAGCCGATTGAGCCAGCGGGCCATACCGTTGATCCCCATGTCCGACCACTCGCCGCCCTGGTCCCAAGGGCCAAGGAACATGAGGTAGGTACGAACCACGTCTGCTCCCGACTCCTGTACATAGGGGTCCGGGGTGATGACGTTGCCTCTGGACTTACTCATCTTCTGGCGGTCGGCAATGATGGTCCCTTGGTTGAAGAGGCGCAGGTAAGGCTCGTCGTAGTGCACCACGCCCAGGTCCCGCAGAGCCTTGTTGAAGAAACGAGAGTAGAGCAGGTGCATGACGGCGTGCTCGGCACCGCCGGTGTACTGGTTCACGGGTAGCCACGCATCTTCGGCCTTTGGGTCGACGGGACCATCGTGGTAACCGGGGCTTGCGTAGCGCAGGTGGTACCAGGACGAGTCCACAAAGGTGTCCATAGTGTCGGTCTCGCGCTGGGCGCCGCCGTGGCAGTTGGGACATGTGGTGTTGAGGAAGCCTTCGTGATACTTCAGCGGAGATTCACCCGTGGGACGGAACTGTGCATCCTCCGGCAGGAGGACCGGCAGTTCGTTCTCAGCGACGGGCACGATGCCACACTTATCGCAGTAGACAATTGGTATGGGTGTTCCCCAATAACGCTGGCGGGATATGAGCCAGTCCCGCAGCCTGTAAGACACGGTGTGGTGACCCCATCTCTGGGCCTCGATGTGGTCACCGATGTGTTCCTTGCCCTGGCTAGAGGGCAGACCATCGAATCTGCCGGAATTCACCTGCGTACCCTCCTCCACGAAGGCCTCTTGCAACTCTCCGCCGATCCAATCAGGTGGGGCAATGACCACCCGAATGGGCAGGTTGTATCGTCGGGCGAACTCGAAGTCACGTTGGTCGTGGGCCGGCACGCCCATGACAACGCCGGTACCGTAGCTCAGCAGGGCGTAGTCGGCAATATACAGGGGCACGCGCTCGCCGTTGAGGTGATTGGTGGCATAGGAGCCGATAAACACCCCCGTTTTCTCATGTTCAGTGGAGAGTCGCTCCACCTCGGTCTGACCGCGGGCCTGATAGACGTACGCCTCCACCTCGGCGCGACGATCCGGAGTCGTCAATTTCTCCACTAGGGGGTGCTCCGGTGCCATGACCACTACTGTAACGCCGTAAATGGTGTCGATGCGGGTAGTGAAGGTTCGTATCTCCTTTTCCTCCAGCTCGTATTCGGAGATGTCGAAACCTATCTCCACACCCACGCTGCGACCTATCCAGTTGGTCTGCATGGCCTTGATTCGCTCAGGCCAATCCAGGAGGCCGGAGAAGTCCAGAAGCTCGTCAGCATATTTTGTTATGCGGAAGAACCACTGCTCTAGGTCGCGACGGGACACCGGGGTATCGCACCGCTCACACTTGCCATCGACAACCTGCTCGTTGGCAAGCACCGTCTGGCAGGAGGGACACCAGTTGGCTGGGGCCTTGGCACGATATGCCAGCCCAGCATTGTACAACTGGAGGAATATCCACTGGCTCCACCGATAGTACTCGGGCTGAGCGCAGATTATTTCCCTATCCCAGTCGTAGATGGCGCCCATAGAGCTTAACTGATGGCGCATATTCTCGATGTTGCTCATGGTCCACTGGTAGGGATGGACGCCGCGGCGTATGGCCGCGTTCTCCGCAGGAAGGCCAAAGGCGTCGAAACCCATTGGGTGGAGGACGTTGTAACCCTGCATACGGCGGAAGCGGGAATGCGCGTCCGCAGGTGCCATGGCGTACCAGTGTCCTATGTGAAGGTCGCCGGAGGGATAGGGGTACATGGTGAGCTCGTACCACTTGGGGCGCGGGTCGTCGTCTTTCACCTGGTACAGCCTATCGCTAGCCCACCGGTCCTGCCACTTACGGTCTAACTCCTGGGGATTGTACCTCCGTTCATGGGTGCGCTGGCTAGTATCGGGTGTGGTTGCCTCTTCTTCAGGCATTGTGGAATCTCCTTTGGTCATTTCCCGGTGTGGTTGGATATTCTACGCCCGGCCCCGGGATTGCAACGATTCACTCGTATACTAAATCATACGGAAATCTCTCATAGGCATGGGGTGAAGAACAAAACAGCCAGATGGAAATGACTAAAAGGAAGTGTAGTCGGCCCAACGGAGCCCCGCCAGACCCCCGCCTTCCAGACGAAATGCGCTTAGTACCTCTACAAAGACCGTATTGATGTTCATGTGGCTGTGGATTGTATCAAACCTAACATTTGGTTGCAACGCATAGGCTTGAAGACCAACTTGACAGCCCACATCAAGAGCGTTATTCTTTTCACGAAGTCTATTGGACGTGGTAAGGTAGGTAGAATTTTGGTTGTAGATGTCTATGGCTTACCTAATTGATGTGAAACGCCCTCTCGTTGAGAGAGGGTTTTTTGTAGCTTAAATACAGAATATCGGAGAAGTAATGAAGCTATCACTCCTGCCGCGAGAAGAAAAATTCTTCGTCTTCTTTCAGCAAAGCGCGGCTAACCTCAAGGCAACGTCGGCTGGGCTATTGGATCTGATGGAGAATTACGAGAATGTCCCTGAAAAGGTGGCTGAGATAAAACGCCTGGAGGAGGTTGGTGACACAATAATTCATACTATAATGACTAGCCTCCACAAGACCTTCGTCACTCCCTTGGACAGAGAGGATATCGCCACACTGGGAGAACGTTTGGACGACATTGTGGACAGCATTGAAGAGGCAGCCCGTATCATGGTGGAGTACCGAATCGAGGAATCCACCGAGGATGCCAAGGAGCTTGCCCGTATCCTCTACCGTTGTTCTGAAACCCTGGAGCAGGCCATCGGGTTATTGCACTTCCGGGGGGCCAAGCTCGAGGCAATTCTTCCTCTGGCAACGGACATCAATACCCTGGAGAACGAGGCTGATCAGGTGGTCAGTAGGGCAATGGCCGACCTGTTTAACAACGATGTCTCGCCCATCTACGTGCTCAAGTGGAAGGAAGTTTACGACCTGTTAGAACAGGCTACTGACTTCTGCGAGGACGCGGCTAACATGCTGGAAGGCATAGTCCTGAAGCATGCCTGAACAAGCCATCCTCATAATCACAATAGCTCTAGCACTAGCATATGCCTACGGCAACGGCATCAACGATGCCGCCAATGCCCTGGCCACCGTGGTATCCACTCGGGTCCTCACCCCTACTGCGGCGGTGATCATGGGTGGGACCATGAACATGGCGGGGGCTCTTACTGGGACTGCCGTCGCCAAGACTATCGGTAAGGGGATTGTAGACCCTGAGTTCATGTCCCAGACTGCGGTGATGGCAGCCATACTCTCCGCAGTGACATGGGTATTCCTGGCAACCCGTTTGGGCTTTCCCGTCAGCGTTAGCCATTCCTTAGTAGCAGCAGTGTTGGGAGCGGGTATAGCCTCAGCAGGTCCCTCAAAAGTGGACGGCGCCGTCATGATTAAGGTACTTCTGGCCCTGGCCTTTTCCCCGGTCTTGGGCTTTGGTGTCGCATTCATCGCCATGGTCGCCCTCTACTGGATTCTCCATCGCTCGACGCCTAACCAGGTAAACACTTTGTTCGGCAAACTGCAGATCCTCTCGGCGGCATTCCTTTCCTATAGCCACGGCAAGAACGATGCCCAAAACGCTATGGGCATTATGGCTCTGGCGTGGGCGGTGTACTACACAGCAGGACAGGATGTGGAAGTGTTCCTATGGATGAAACTGGCCGCAGCGATCACCATGGCGGCTGGAGTTGCCATTGGAGGATGGAAGGTCATCCGTACCCTGGGAATGCGCGTCACCAGGCTTCAGCCTGTCACGGGCTTTGCCGCCAACATGGTAGCCGCCAGCGTTATAGAGGTGGCCTCCAACATAGGCCTCCCGGTGAGCACCACCCACACCACAAGCACGGCTATAATGGGGGTGGGAGCAACACGGCGCCTTTCAGCGGTGCGCTGGGGAGTTACCAGGGGCATCATCTGGGCATGGCTGGTAACATATCCCTTCTGTGCCTTCCTGGGCTGGGTTCTGTCCAAGCTACTTGGAGCGGTACTATAGGGCGCTACCCAACCACCTCAAGACTGGCGTAGCCCAGCAGAAGCTTCTTTATTCCCGATTCACCCTTGAAGGCCACCATTACCTCGTGGTCCTGGCCCGAGGCTACGCAGCTTACCACAATTCCCTCGCCGAACCGGGAATGCCTCACCCGTTCTCCGGCCTTTAGAGGCGCACTGGTCTTCTTCTCTGTGGCCAGGCCTGCTCTTGTACCAGGAGGTTGAGAGGGCCGTCTGTCTGCCTGGGTCATGGGAGACACCAGGTGCTGGGGAATGTCGTTGAGAAAACGGGATGGCCCCTTGGCGCTGTCGCTGCCTCTAAATCCACGCAGAAATGCTCGAGTGACGTATAGCTGGTCCATGGCCCTGGTCATGCCCACGTAGAACAGGCGTCGCTCCTCCTCCATCTGATCGGGGTCGTCAAAGGAGCGTGTGTGAGGCAGAAGCCCCTCTTCCACGCCAACGAGAAACACCACTGGAAACTCCAACCCCTTGGCCTGATGCAGGGTAATCAGGGTGATGGAGTCCTGGCCTTCCTCCAGGGAATCGATGTCGGAGACCAGGGCCACTCCTTGTAGAAACTCAGAGAGCCTGTCCTCCGGGTCCACGTCCTGGAACCTCAGTGCGGTGGCGCGCAGCTCCTGCACGTTCTCCCACCGCTCATGGCCCTGCTCATCGTCTTCATTGATATAGCTCCTGTATCCTGTATGCTCCACTACGGCGTCTATCAGCTCCGCCACCCCAAGACTCTCCCCTTCTTCCATGAGCGCGTTGAGGAGACGGAGGAACCTGGACACTGCCTGGGAGGAGCGAGTATCCAGCGAAGGGCCTCCGGGCGTTTCGTTTCCCCTCTCCGTCGAAAGCTGTATGGCAGAGTAGAGAGGGATACCACCCTCACGGGCTATCTGCGTTAGCTGCTCCGCGGTCCGCTGGCCTATGCCTCTGGGCGGCACATTAATCACCCGTGAGAGGCTGACCTCATCGTAGGGATTATGAATTACCCGCAGGTAGGCTATCACGTCCTTCACCTCTTTACGCTGATAGAAACGGAGCCCCCCTATCAGTTTGTAGGCGATGCCGTATCTAAGGCATCCCTCCTCCAGGGCGCGGGACTGGGCATTTACCCGGTACATTACGGCGCAGTCACCCAGGCTGTTGCCCTCCTGCCGCGTCAGTCTCTCTATCTCCCGCAGCACCTGCTGGGCTTCCTCTTCCGGATTGAAAGCTTCTCCAACGTATACGGGCTTGCCACGCTGGTTTTGGGTGACCAGAGGTTTGTCCATCCTATTCCGGTTGGCGGATATGACGGCGTGGGCCGCTTCCAGTATGGTCTCTGTGGAGCGGTAATTCTCCTCCAGAGTGATCACCTGGGCCTCGTGGTAGTCCCGCTGGAAGGAAAGGATGTTGCGTATATCCGCATTGCGCCAGGAGTATATCGACTGGTCGGGATCGCCTACCACGCAGATGTTGTGATATTTTCCCGCAATCTGACGGGCGATGGCGTACTGGGCTATATTGGTGTCCTGGAACTCGTCGATGAGGAGATGTGAGTAACGTGTCTGGTATTTGTCCAGCACTCCAGCGTTATCCCTGAAAAGAGCGTAGGTCTTTAGCAGCAGGTCATCAAAGTCCACCGCGTTGTTCCGTTGCAGCTTGTCCTCGTAGCGGTGGTATACCTTGTAGATGACCTCTTCCATGGGACTTGAGCGGCCGGCTGCAAAAGTCTCCGCATCTATGAGCTGACTCTTGGCCGCGGAGATGGCCGAAAGGATCGACCTTGGTGAAAAGCGTTTGGGGTCTATCTCCGCCGCCGCCATTGCCCGCGTTATGAGTTCAAGCTGGTCCTCCTGGTCGTAGATAACAAAGGCTTTGTCCAGACCGATATGTGACCCCTCCCTCCGCAAGATCGACGCGCAGAAGGCGTGGAAGGTAGCAACTGTGAACTGATGCCGCACCTCCCACCAGCTTGCAAGCAAAGGAGCACCGGGGTCCTCCCGGCTCTTGCCGAAAAGCCTCTCGCGGATTTCCCTGGCCGCCTTGTTGGTGAAGGTAACTGCTACTATGCTGTGCGGGGCGACGCCACAGTCCCTGACCAGGTGCGCTACACGGTGGGTGATGACCCTGGTCTTACCACTACCCGGGCCCGCCAGGATGAGCAATGGCCCCTCCACAGTCTGCACGGCCTTGCTTTGAAGCTGGTTGAGTTTATCTAAAACATCCATGCTTGCTCAAAGAGAGTATATAGCAGAGTCGGCCCTGAATCCGGTGAATTACCATCAAAATTCATTGATTCTCACACCCTGCAAAGATAGACGTCCAACCTGGGTGGTCGGTATACTGAGTTGGTCAATATTCCTAACGTATAGCGGAGCTGGAGAATGGCCGATATTCAGCCCTTTAGGGGACTTCGATACAGACTCAGTCAGGATACAGACCTGGATCAGTTGATATGCCCTCCCTACGACATTATTTCTCAAGAGTTGCAAGGGGAGCTACACCAGCGGAGCCCCTATAATGCCGTACGCCTTGAACTTGGTATAGAACTGCCAACAGACTCCACGAACGATAATCGTTATACCAGGGCCGCCCAGTTGCTTGAAGAGTGGCTGAGCCAGGGGACACTGCTCATAGAAGAAGAGGCCTCATTTTACCTCCTTCAAGAGGACTTCTCTCATAATGGTCGCCCCATGACCCGTCGCTCTATCTTGGCGGCAGTGGGTCTTGAAGAGTTCTCTCGTGGCATTGTTCTTCCCCACGAGGAGACCTCCCAGGGGCCTAAGCGGGACAGAATGGAGTTGTTGGCGGCCACCAAGGCCAACCTGAGTCCTCTCATGTCAATCTACCGAGATCCCTCGGGGCAAATTAGGTCCCTGATAGACAGGATCGCAGCGGGACCACCCATGGCTCGTGCCAATTACGACGATACCAGTATTCAGTTATGGGCTATTATCGATATGACGATGACTCAAACTGTAACGGAGTCGCTGAAGGATGCCCCCATCTACCTGGCCGATGGCCATCACCGCTACGAGACGGCTCTTCAGTATCGTGACATTCAGAGCGACAGCGGAAATCAGAGTGAGGGTGCTGGAAATAACTTTATCCTGATGTCTCTACTAGAGATACAAGACCCAGGTCTGCTGGTGCTCCCGTACCACCGTGCTATCAGAGGGCTATCCGCTGGAGAGATGGATCGGATGCTGGCCCAGATAAACGAGGTCTTCGACACCCAGACCCTAGATGCAAGGCTCGATAGTTCGGAAGACGCTGTTTCTTGCCTGCAGGAATTGCTTGAGAAAACTGCCGTAACCCAGGTTGCCCTCGGCTTGCTGGAGGCCGAGGAAGGAAGGGTCTCCATTCTCACCCTCCGTAATCCGCCGGGAGCATCTTCACCGCCCCTTGAGCGATGTGCTACTCAGGTGCTGGGAAAGAGCGTCCTGGAGCCGGTGCTTAATACCCAACAAGAAGCCGTGGAGAGCGGTCTTTTGAGCTTTACTCACGATTCTCAAGAAGTGCACCGCTTGCTGATGGACAATGATTACCAGTTAGGCTTTATCCTGCCCCCTTTGTCCCTTGACCTATTCGAAGAGGTGGTGCTGTCCGGAGAACGCATGCCCCTCAAGTCAACCTACTTCAGTCCCAAGCTGCCCACAGGTCTGGTGATAAACCGGCTGGTATGAGGGGAATGTAGGAGCAGGTTTGAAACTAGCAGCTACCATCACTGGCGCCAACGACGGAGTCCTATAGCGGCGATCAGCGGTGCCATGGTCACCACCATAGCTCCTTTGTAGCTAATGGTCCCGACCTCCACTGCGTCAGCCATGATGCGCTAGAAGACTGTGACGACCCAGGAACTGAAAAAGAAGCTGATGCCAGCCGAAGGGATGGCCAGGATGGCAAAACAGCCCATGGATGACCTCCATGCTTCGGGTGTTTCATAGGTTGGCTAGTGCCATTGAATATTAACTCCTTAGCCATAGAATAGGAGAGACGAGGTGCATATCCTCACAGTTACTGATGCTTCCATCTCCGGTATCCCATCGTTATACTATCCTCGGAGTGTGACACTGTGACTACAAAGAGGTGAAAAATGGCAGCCAGCCCAGTCACCATCCTCTTCGTGTGCGTTCATAATTCCGGGCGAAGCCAGATGGCCGAGATCTTTTTCAATCACTTTGCCCGAGGTAGTGCCACCGCATACTCAGCCGGCACACACCCTGGGGATCAAATTAATCCCAACGTCGTGCAGGCGATGGCAGAACTGAGCATGGATACATCACAGAAAAGACCCCAATTCTTGACCCAGGAGATGCTGGACGAGGCCTTGCGGGTGATTACCATGGGGTGTAACGTGGAGGAGGCATGCCCCGCCAACATGGTTCCTACAGAGGACTGGGGACTTGAGGATCCCAAGGACAAGCCTTTACCCAGGGTCAGAGAGATTCATGACGAGATACAGCGTAAGGTGGAGGCTCTGATCAAGGAACTGGGGGTTGTTACAAACGCCTGCTAGCAGGCTGCCATACACTCATATGGATCTACAGGCTCACCAAGAACTGAGAGAGTGGGGTCTTACGGTTCGCTGGACTTCAGTGCCTTGGACAGCCCACCTAGTCGCAGCCTCAGCAAGCCCTTAAGGTCGTCTGTGGCGGTCTTGATGACACGGACACGGGTGTCCGGATCGTCGGTCCACTCCACTGGCACGTCCTTGATATGGAACCCACCCTTCTCAGCCAGTATCAGCAGTTCAGAGTCGAAGAACCATCCCTGGTCCTGTATTTTGGGTATCAAAAACTGGGCCGCATTGCGACTGATAGCCTTGAACCCGCACTGGGCATCGGAGAATCGGGTGAAGAAGGCTGCCTTTATTATCAGGTTGTAGCCTCTGGAAGTAATCTCCCGTTTCAAGGTGCGCCTTCTTACGACGGACCCCTTCATGAGGCGAGAGCCGATGGCGACGTCGTAGCCTTCTTCTCCTATTGCACGCACCAATAGCGGGAACGCGTCCAGGCCGGTGGAGAGGTCAACGTCCATGTAGGTAAGGATGTCAGCGTCGCTCTCAAGCCACGCCTTGCGCAACGCTCTGCCTCTGCCTCTAGTCTCCAATCGAGTCCAACTCACATCCGAGTGCTCCTTGGAGAGGGCTTCAGCGATGTCCGGCGTCTGGTCGGCGGAGCCGTTGTCGGCTATGAGGATGCGACACCCATAAGGCGAGTGTTCTCCCAGAAACTGATGAAGAGAGGCCACGCACCTGCGCAAAGCCTTCTCTTCGTTGAGAACCGGTATGACGACGTCTACCAGTGGTTGCATGGCTACCATTTTCTCTTCGACTAGTGCCAGAAGGCGCGCTCACCGGTCATCACCATAACGATTCCCGCAGCGTCTGCGGCGTCGATGGAGGCTTGATCGTTGATGGAGCCGCCCTGCTGGACAATTGCTTCTATGCCGTAATGGGCTGCAAGCTCAACGGTGTCCTGGAAAGGGAAGAAAGAGTCCGAGGCCAGAATAGCCCCCTTGGCACGCTCACCTGCCTGGTCCAGCGCTAAACGGGCGGATCCTACGCGGCTGACCTGTCCACTACCGATACCAAGGGTCGCTCCGCTGACCTCATCCCAAACGAGTATTGTATTGGAGCGGATATGGCGCATCAGGAGCCATGCCTCCTCCATACCTTTGAGCTGTTCAAGGGTGGGAGATTTCATGGAGGCTACCTTCCATGACGTCCTATCGATCGGAGTGACGTTGGCTTGCTGGTACAGGAGGCCACCCGGGACCTGCTTCATGTTCATGCTGCTGACAGGCAACTGCTCCAGTGCTGGCACGGAGTAAAGGATCATTCTTTTACGGGTCTTGCGCAGTACGTGGACAGCCTCTTCATCTACGCCGGGAGTGACAATGGCGTCGATGTTCGATGACTGCACCTCTCTGAACTTGGCGACAACCTGAGCGGTTTCTATATCCATAGAATGGCTTAGCCCTATAATGCCACCGAAGGCTGACGTGGGGTCCGCGTGGATAGCCTTTTCAAGTGCCTCGGCCAGCGTTGCTCCAAAGGCGAACCCACTGGGTGTGGCATGCTTTATGATTACTGCTGCTGGCCTGTCCGTGAAGTCCCGGACAGTCTCCAAGGCTGCCGACATATCGTAGATATTGCACAGTGACAGCTCCTGTCCCAATTTCTGAATGCCGGCGGGAAGACTGGGAAAGGTCGCTATAGGCTCTGTATAGAATGCGCCGTTCTGATGAGGATTCTCTCCGTATCTAAGCTCTTGGACCCTCGTATAAGCAAAAGTAAGCTCCTGAGGGAAGAGACCTGTCTGGTCATTCTTTCGTAGGTACTGGGCGATTATGGTGTCGTAGAAAGCCACGTGCTGAAAAGCCTTCTGGGCCAAGTTCTGCCTCTCCTCGATGGTGAGTCCACCAGCGGCCATGCGCTCAGTCACCCAAGGGTAGTCGGTCGGATCCACCACGACGGCGACGAATGGAAAATTCTTTGCAGCCGCCCTGATCATGGTGGGTCCCCCAATGTCGATGTTCTCCAGGGCATCATCCAGAGTGACATCGGGTCTTGCGATGGTAGCGGCAAAGGGATACAAGTTCACCGCCACCAAGTCTATGGTGTCCATCTGTCGGTTCGCAAGCTCGGATATGTGATCTGGCTTGTCTCTTCGTGCCAGGATACCGCCGTGGATGATTGGGTGCAGGGTCTTCACCCGGCCATCCAGAATCTCGGGAGAGCCAGTGACCTCCGAGACCTGTAGAGCGGGCAAACCAGCGTCTCTAAGGGTCTTATGAGTGCCTCCAGTACTGACCAACTCCATGCCAATCTCCTGGAGGTTGCGGGCAAAATCCACCACGCCGGCCTTATCGTATACGCTGAGCAGAGCTTTCATTCACTACCTCGATAATATTACTTCCCCGCCCTTCACCACCTCTCCCACCACGCGTGCCTCAGGCACGAGGCGACGCACTTCGTCCGTCTTGTCGGGAGCGCACGCCAGCACCATTCCAACACCCATGTTGAACACATCGAACATCTCGCCCCTCTCCACCTGGCCCGCTTCCTGGATCAGTGTGAAGATGGGCGGGACTTCCCACGTAGAGGTATCGAACCGCGCGCCCAGTCCTTTGGGCAAGACCCTCGGCACATTCTCCGACAAGCCTCCTCCCGTGATGTGGGACATGCCCTTGATGAGGGGCAGTACAGGCTCCAGCAATGGATAATAACAGCGGTGGGGTTCCAGAAGCGCCTCTCCCAGTGTCCTACCCAACTCGGGGTATGTACGGCTCAGGATTGACGGGTCTTTTTCTACTCCAAGCACCCTCCGTGCTAGAGAATAGCCGTTGGTATGCAGACCGTTGGAGACGATCGCGAGCAACGCATCGCCCTGGACGATGGTGGAACCGTCTATGATGGCGTCTTTCTCCACCACACCCACAGCAAAACCCGCCAAGTCGAACTCTTCCTCTGGATAGATGCCGGGCAACTGCGCCGTCTCCCCGCCTATGAGAGAACAGTTTACTGCCTGACAGGCTTCGGCAACACCCTTTACCAAGGCCTCTGCTCTTTCAGGGATTAGATGGCCTACGCCTATATAGTCAAGGAAAAAAATAGGCTTGGCGCCTGATGTGAAAACATCATTGACACAGTGATTCACCACGTCGACCCCAACGGTATCGAAGCGCCCCATCAGAGTGGCGAGCTTCAGTTTGGTACCTGGTGAGTCGGTACTGGAGACCAGAACAGGCTGACGATAGCCTTGCAGTTGGTACATTCCACCGAAGAAACCTACACCCCCGAGCACTTCAGGCTGAAGGGTCTTGGATGCCAGAGCTTTTATCGACTCTTTGGCCTTACGAGCAGCCTCGTGGTCAACTCCCGCGGCAAGGTATGTCTCACCCGGCATGGTACCTCATTACGAGGGGGCAACTTCCAAGGCCAGCTTGTTCATCTCTAACTGGACAGGGATGGGGTGATTGCCGGTGAAGCATCCCAAGCAATGAGTATCCTGGCCACCTCCGATGGCTTTGAGCAGCCCCTCCACGCTAAGATAGCCGAGGGAGTCAGACCCCACGAACCATAGAATCTCCTCGATGCTCTTGTTGGCAGCGAGGAGCTCACTATAAGAGGCCATATCCACGCCCAGTTGGCAGGGATGCCGGATGGGCGGAGCACAGACCCGTAGGTGTACTTCAGAAGCGCCTGCCTTTTGCACCAGGTGAACGACGTGGGGTGTGGTGGTCCCCCTGACGATGCTATCGTCTACCACTATAACTCGTTTGCCATCAAGCACTTCCGGTAGGGTATTGAACTTCAGTTTCACCCCCAAATCCCTTACTCGCTGGTCAGGCTCTATAAAGGTGCGGCCAACGTACCGGTTCTTCAGAAGCCCTTCGTTGTAAGGAATTCCCGCCTCCTGGGCATAGCCCACTGCGGCGGCGGTGGCCGAGTCTGGCACCCCTATGACAATATCGGCATCAACGGGATGCTCACGCGCTAGCTGGGCGCCCATTGCCTGTCGGAGAGAGTAGGTCAGCTTCCCATTGATGATGCTGTCGGGCCGTGAGAAGTAAATGTATTCGAATGCGCAGAAAGCCCTCGTACGCTCGCTGCCCTTGTAGAGGGTCCGCATGCCGTGATCGTCAATAATAATGGCCTCTCCAGGCTCTACCTCTCGCACCAACTCAGCGCCCAGATGATCCAGAGCACAGCTCTCGGAGGCCACTATCCAGCCACCGCTCATCATACCAACACATAGGGGTCGCACCCCGCGAGGGTCTCGGATGGCTATCAGGGAGTCCTTGGTAAGGACCACCAGGGAGTATGCTCCCTGGGCGCGTCGCATCAAGTACTGTACTCGCTCAGCCCAGTCCAGTCCGGGGGCGTTGGCCAGCAACTGGGCGATAATTTCTGAATCCGTGGAGGCGGAAAACTGGCATCCCCACTCCTCCAACTCCTGCCGCAGGGACATCGCGTTGACTACGTTGCCGTTATGTCCCAAGGCCAACTCGCCGTAGGGGCCCTTTACCAGTACGGGTTGTGCGTTACAGAGAATGCTGGAACCGGCGGTGGAATACCGGGTGTGACCTATGGCTATGTGCCCCGTGAGGCGCTCCAAGTCCTGCTCACGAAAGGCCTGGGCCACCAGCCCCATTGCCGTGTTAACACGCAGAGTCGCTCCGTCGCTGACGCTGATACCAGCACTCTCCTGGCCTCGGTGCTGGAGGGCAAATAGTCCAAAGAAAGCTATACGGGCTACATCTTCCCCTGGGGCATATACCCCGACTACTCCGCAGTTTTCCTGCGGCAAATCATTGGTCTCTGCCTCCTCCACCCCTGACGCAAAGGTTACTTTGCTCAACAGCTCCCTTACCCTGGGGTAACGTATCCAGATTGTATTCTCTCGGTAGATCTTGGTCAATCCCTTGCACTCCCTTGAATTGTGTGTGTTGACAGGAGTTTCCTAAGCCCTTAAATTACACGGGTGTGTTAGCAGGCAGAGGCTTAATTTGTTAACATCGCGTTCGGAGGACAGGTGCCTATCTACGAGTACGAATGCGTAAACTGCAGTCACCGTTTTGAGCTAAAACAAGGATTCGATGCCGAGCCGACGGAGCCCTGCCCTCGCTGCCAGGCCCCATCGCGACGAAGGTTCCACGCTCCGACGGTGATCTACAAGGGTAACGGCTTCTACACGACCGATTACGCCCGTAAGGACCAGACCAACCATGACGGGGACAGTCATAACGGCGACACCACATCCAAAATAGAGAACGAGACCTCCTCCATAGAAGACTAGGAGAGGGGAGACCGACAATGCGCGCCCTAGTCCAGCGGGTGTCCAAAGCATCGGTGGCCGTGGGGGAGGTG
>JASLXI010000029.1:4710-8159 GCA_030740415.1 Dehalococcoidia bacterium | reverse complement strand
CATCCGCTGCGACGACCGTTGAGGTACTTCGCGGCTAGGCTAAGAAGTTGCAGCCTCTCCTTGATCTGAGGATGCTTCAATGAAGCCCCTGAAACCGGGGCCTCATTGCTTTTCTACTGTTCTCATTGGCGCTGTGGTACTATCGCTGGGATAAACTTGGCACCAATTTCCATCAACGCCCATCAGGGAGAGAATGCTTCTGATGTCCTGGATAGTCGTGTCATTGCTGGCCGCGAGCGTAATGGCCTCGATCAGCGTTCTCGACAAGATGATTATGGGCTACGCTCGCTCGCGACTCACACTGCCCCTGCTGATAGGATTCGCGCAGACCAGCATCGGCATATTGGTAACCATAGTCACGTGGCTACCCGAAGAGGCGACGTGGGAGGGGACAGGCTGGAGCTTTCTTTCAGGCGCGCTGTTCGGCCTAAGCGCACAGCTGCACATGAGAGTCCTCTTTTCCCGGGAAGTGTCGCGGACCATTCCGGTCACTGAGGCGTCGCCCGTCTTCGTCGCGCTCATCGCCGTGGCTTTCCTCGGAGAATCTCTCGCTGCTATCCAGTGGGCAGCCATTGTCGCCACCGTTACTGGGGCGGCTATGCTATCTTTGGGGACGGACGGGGGATATCGACGGATCTTCTTGCACGACTCATTCTATATTCTCATGCTCGGGGCATTCATAATGGCAACCGCCAACGTGACCAGCAAGGTGGCCCTCAACGACCTTCCGGTCCTCTTCACCCACGGCCTGCGGATGCTCTCATTGGGGATCGTATTTCTGGCCTTCAATTTACGGGCCACGCCCTGGCGTGATGTGCGTAGCCTTGTCACTCGGCGCAGCCCTGCGCTGTTGCTTGTAAGCGTCAATGAGCTTGCCATTGCTAATGCAGGGCTATTGCTGATGCTGTGGGCACTTTCCATGGGACCGGTGTCGCTGGTTGTGGCACTGTTAGGAACGAGAGCTTTCTTTGTGGTGGTGTATAGCACTGCGCTTGCTATGGTCTGGAAAGGAGCGTTAGGCGAGAAGATCACAACAGGGACATTAGCTGTCAAGGTGGGGTCGACCGCGCTCATAGTTGTTGGTGTGACCATCATCGCCATCTGAGTCCCTCGGGGTTGAGCGGTTTTTTGGCCTAGATTAGACCTGATGCTAGAGCAAGGCCGATAACCACCAGCATGATGCCAACAACTTGTCTTATGGTCTTCATTGTCACCTGCTTGAGGAACATGGAACTGGTGTATGTCCCAATGAACGCCGCCAGGGTGGCTACTCCCACTAGACCTATACTATTGCCTTCGGAAATGTCGGTAAAGTCATTGGCAAAGAAGGTAACGCCGTAGACCGCGAGGCGTGATGCGTCTACCATAAGGGCACAGACGGAGACCGTCCCTACAAACGCGGCTGTCCCCAGGCCTGTCTTTGCGAGCACCGCCGATCGAAGGGCCCCCTGATGTCCCGATAATCCTCCGAAGAAGCCCGATAGGGCACCACCAAAAGGAATCCACTCTCGTGGAAACTCCACCTGCCTAAGTTTTGGTATCAACTCGAAGGCGGCGAAGGCCAGGATGAGCACAGCGACAACGATCTTTATCGTCGTAACGTCGAATTCCCTTTCCCCAATCGTGTAGGTAGTTAAAGGGGTTATATCCGATAATCTTACCAGTAGAAAAGCCCCAGGTATGGCTAACGCTGCCGCCGGCAGACCGAAGGCCAGTACGGTTTTCCAATCGGCGCCCCTGCCTACAAGGGTGATGCGAAAGACGTTGTTGGCAAGGTGGACTGCGGCGGTAGACGCCACTGCAACGGGTATTGGGAAGAACAGGGCAAAGACTGGCATGAGCAACGTGCCCAGTCCGAACCCGGAGTAGAGGGCCAGCGCAGATACTATGAGCGCGGCGATGGCGACAGCTACATAATCCATTTTTCACCTCAGGTCAGCTTCATATCTGCGAAACTAGATATTTGGGGTCATGAGCTATGGTGCAAAAAGGGCATTTCTTTTGAAAAAGCCTGCAATGAGGCGTTCGAATAAGGCGAACATTACCACCACATCCGACGGCAGTCAATGTCCATCAGTACCAGGAACTTCGCGGGTAGCCTACTTCCTAGCTTTCGTAATTTCTACGGCCAGTGGAAATTACTGAATCCTTCGTGCTAATCACATTCAGTCACGTACACCTTTGCTGGGCACTGTTTTAACCTGAGGTAGACCAATCTTGGGCTGGCCTACCTCCTCGCTTGTCGTAAATTCCATGCGTGTCTAGCAGCAGCCTGCTTGCTTCAACATCACCGCGACGATAAATATAAGTAACTGGCATACTCTGTGGCTGAATCCGCACCGTATTCAGTGACTGTGCGGGTTGACTGGCACAGATGGGCCGAACTATGATGGCATCGTCTCGTTAGCTCTTCCATATCCCTAGGGATAACCGGAATGGAAAATTCCAGCTAGTGTACGGCTGCTTGGAGCAATCCCATGCCAAATTACGCGGATGTTGTATCTATGACTCGGGCCCGGACACTCTCAGTATTTACGGGTATGGTTCACCTTTGGGTCGGCGAATAACGAGATGAGCACCTTTATCGAGAGCATACCTGGCGTGCGGCGAGTCTTCTACGGATGGTGGATCGTAGCCGTAGGCATCACGATTGCCATTCTGAACGGCGCCTTCTACACATATGGCTTCGGTGTTTACTACGTTCCCCTGCTACATGAGCTTGGCGCCAGTCGCGCGGCCCTCGGAGGAGTAATTGGACTGGCCAGGCTGGAAGGTGGTCTTATAGCCCCCGTCGCAGGATGGCTTATAGATCGCTACGGGCCTCGGCGGCTGCTCTACTTTGGCATCACCACTATGGGCCTGTGCTTCATTCTTCTGAGCCGCATCACCGCGCTATGGATGCTCTACGCGGTATTCTTACTCATTGCCACAGCGTCCAGCTTCGGTGGCGGTCGACCCATCAACGTTGCCGTTGTCAACTGGTTCGTTCGCAAACGGGCCCGGGCACTGGGCATATTGCTGGCTGGCATTGGCTTGGGGGGCAGTGCCGTCGTTGTCGTGGGCTGGCTCACCGAGACCTACGGCTGGAGGACAGCCGCCATCGTCGCTGGCCTTGCTTACTGGTTTATTGGACTCCCCTTGGTCTCCCTGGTGCACCATCGACCGGAGCAGCGCGGTCTCCATCCAGACGGGATATCCATGCCTGCCGTTGCCAATGATTCGATATCCCCGGAAAGCCAGGGGCAGTTGGAGGTGGAGCTTACCCCGCGTCAGGCTCTGAGGTCCCTCTCCTTCTGGATGCTCGCGGTGGCCTTCGCCAGTTGGTCTGTGACCGTCACAGTCGTTGCCGTATATCACATCCCCTTCCTCATCGAAGACATGGGAGCAGGCTCGGTCACAGCAGCCAGCATAGCCTCGGTTACCCTGTTGATTTCGGTTCCAGGGCGCAT
>JASLXI010000029.1:0-4700 GCA_030740415.1 Dehalococcoidia bacterium | reverse complement strand
CTTCGGGTGGATTGGGGATATGGTGAACATCCGCATTCTGCTTGCCGTGACATTGCTTGTTCAGGGAGTGGGCGTCCTCACCATGTCCCTTATCCCCAGCCTTGAGTGGGTACCTCTGTATATCCTGTTACTGGGCCCGGCTTATGGCGGATCAGCTGCTCTGCGACAGGCTGTTGTGGCACATTTTTACGGGCGCCGAAACTTTGGCACAATCAGTGGCCTCCTGCAATTCGTGGATTTGCCCGGCACGGTCATGGGCCCCATCTTTGTGGGGTGGATGGTCGATACCTTCGACAGCTACCGCTTGGGGATCCAATCGGTTGCGCTGTTCTTGGCCCTGGGCGCGGTTGCCCTCTTCATAGCCCGTCGGCCCCAGGTGCCGCCCGTGCAACCGGCGTCCGACCCGGATCATCCAGCAAGCCCACAACGCCAACCCACGGAGGAGCCGCGCTGAATGCTGTGCTGATGAAGCTAGCTCGCTTAGCAATGTTTTGTGGATAGTAAGCGACGGTTGACAACGATTGTGGGGGATACTAGGATGACCTCGTACCGATTGCGGCTTTTTCCTTGCGTGGGTGTGGCCGTATATTGAGAATCTTTTCTGCCTGAAAGGAGGGGAATCATGACTAGCCAGGATTCCGGGCCCACCATTGGCCCACTGGGTACGCATGCGAATGTGCTGGGAGGAGCCGCTGCTCCTTTGGTCGGTGACGTAGCCGCCCTGATGCACACGACGATGGCTCCGTACGGCGTTACGCCAGTACCCACGCCAGAGTACAAGCCCTACTGGGACGGGGCCAAAGAGGGCAAGCTGGTGATCCAGCGGTGCCAGGGCTGTGGAAAGTATAATCATCCCCCAGTGGCCCTCTGTAACTACTGCGGTGACCGTGAGGCGGAGTTGCAGTGGGAGCAGGTGAGTGGCCGTGGCACTATCTACACTCACTACATATGTTATGACACATCCGTTTCAGGTTTCGAGGAGAAGGTTCCCTATGCCGTACTTCTGGTGGAACTGGAGGAGCAAGCCGATCTGCTTGTTATGAGCAACATCCTGAACCATGAGTACGACGCACTCGGCAAGGGACTCGAGATGGGTTTGCCTTTAGAGGCTGTCTTCGACAAGGTAAACGACGACGTCAACATTCTCCAATTTCAGCCGCGGTCGAGTTAGCGTGGCGGTGCAAAACCATACGGTGGATTGAAATCGATTAAGATCTCATTCCACGAGCAACGAAAAGAAGGGAGAACGCTATGCCTATCGAGTGGCCCAAGGGGAAAAGGCCTGTTTTCGTAGGGTCGGGGAGTACCATGTGTCGTCGCTATTTCGAAGGGAGCAAGTCCTCTCGAGCCAACGAGGCGGCTTTGATGGCCATCGAAGATGCGGGCTTGAAAGTGGACGATATCGACGGCATCTATATCTGGGCCGACCCCAACTGGGGCCCCAATCAGCGTGGTGATATCAAGGTCTGGTTGGATGTTCCTCACATGATGTCTGTTGTTAACTGGAACAACATCCGTCACTGGATCCAGACGGACAGTCCGGCGGCGGGCTCCTGCGCTGGCCCTCAGCTGGCGGCTATGGCCCTGGGCGCGGGAGTGGTTAACAATGCTCTCGTTATACGGACCGGGCATCATCCTGCAGGTGTACGATATCGCCAGGTCAGTGGAAGTATGGCGAGTGGTTCAGCGGCCCTCAGCACTGTGTATGGCCACGGTGTAGGCGGCTCTGGCCAGGCCATCACCTACCAGCGATACCTTGAGAAGTACGGGGCCAAGAGGGAGGAAATGGCCGGCTACGTGCTCAATGCCCACCGCAACGCTCAGCTCAATCCCTACGCTGTATGGAAGGGCCGCCAGATCACGTATGACGACTACATCAACTCCCGTCTCATCGCCTATCCAATGTGCGTGTTCGACAACGACATGCCTGTGGATGGAGTCCAGGCAGTGGTCATGACCACCGAGGACCGAGCCAAGGATACGCCTCATCCCGGCGGCTATATCTCCGGCATGGCGGCTATTCCAATGCACAGGAGTAGAGGTGGGGTCGTGGATGGCTTGGAAGCCCTGGAGGAGATGAATGACTGGCAGGCCAAGAACCTGTATGAAAGCGCGGGGGTTGGCCCAAAGGACATTGACCTGAAGCACGTCTATGACGGCTTCAGCCCCATGGTCTGGATGTGGCTCGAGGCCTTTGGATTTTGCGAGCGCGGCGAGGCTCACGAGTGGTGCCAGGCAAACAATATCGCCTTGGAGGGTCCTCATCCGTTGAACACGGCTGGAGGAAACTTGGGCAATGGCCGGATTCACGGAATGACGAACGTCTGGGAGACTGCACAGCAGATGATGGGGACGGCAGGGCCTCGTCAACTGCCGCGGCCCGATGGCGAGCTCAAGAAATTGGACGTTGCCATCTGCGAAACGGGTCCTTTCGGCAGCGCATCCAGCTTCATCTGTACCCGGGAGTAACTAAGTGAGAGGTAGGCCAGCCTTGCTTGTCGGTAGAGCAGGGCTGGCCTACCTCTCACACGGATTAGAACGGAGAAAATGAGTTGAAAATCGGGATCATATCTGACCTCCACTGTGATCTGCAGGCCCTGGAGACGGCATTAAGCGAATTGAAAGGCGTAGACCAGTTAATCTGCGCCGGCGACTTGAACCTACAGTATCGCTTCTCCAATGAGATATCTGAGATCATGCAGAGGTGGCAGATGCCTGTGGTGCGAGGCAACCACGACACGGCTATTCTCTCGTCAGCAGGACTCATGCTGAGGAATTCCGGCCAGATCAAGCCCGAAAACCTAACTCATCTTCAGCGCATGCCGCTCATGCTGGAGTGGGCAATCGATGGCAAGAAAGTCATGATGATGCACACCAGCCCTCTGGACCCGACAGGTGGTGAGAATGGCGGGCGGGCAGGCGTTCTCCTTCCGGGGGAGGGGGACCGGCTCGCTCCGTCCTCGCTGGCAGGTGAGAGCCCTAATGGCTTGGTCTCAGGGGGAATGGGCGACAACAGCGCATCCGGCCGCCTGGCGAAGATACCCAACGATCAGCTTCCGGAAGCCAAGGCAGACGTGCTCATTGTGGGACACACCCATCGGCCAATGATTACGTGGGTTAACAACACCCTCCTTATCAACCCAGGGTCCCTGGGTCAACCAAGAGACCCCAAGAAGTCCACCATGCGCACCTACGCGATCCTAGATACCTCCAATTGGGAGGCCTCTATCCACGGTTTCGAGCAGGCCCGGGACGAGTGGAACTGACCTAAGATTGTGATGCCTCGCGGCTGATACCGAGATCAGCCAATGCGGCTTATCAGTTCGTCCTCAGCGGAGAAGTCGTACTCACGTTGTTTGTCCAGGCCCTGGGTAATGAACCATTCATAGGTCTGCTGAGTCGCAGTCTCAAAGGTGTAGAAGGGCTCATAGTCCAGGTGGTCTCCCAGCTTTCCGATGCCGAAGACGGTGCTTTCGTCCCAACGATGGATGTACGGGGCCAGACGTTGAATCAGGGGTCGGCGCACATCAGCAGACGCCTCATCCATGACCCCGGCCGGCACAAAAACCTTCTGAGGCTCCACACCCACTGCTCTTGCGCACGTATCCACGTAACCCTCGTCGCTGAAGTAGTCCTTACCGGTTACGTTGTAGATCTCGCCGTAGGTTCTGGGGTTGAGGGCCATCATACGTAGAGCTCTGGCCTCGTCGTCCACGTGACCAATCTGGCTAAGGGTAGTGCCCCGACCCGGTACCAGTATCTTGCGACCCCGCAACAGGCGCATGAACATCCTCTGCTCCCGGTCAATAATACCATTGTCAGGTCCGAAGACCATGGAAAAACGGGCCGACGTGATGGGGAAATGGCGTTGTCGGTATACCTTCACCAGGTAGTCTTCGCAGATGAGCTTGTTACGACCATAGTCGGACTGGCGCTGGGTGCTGTCTACTGGGAAGTCTTCATTGATGGGAAGGATATTGCTGGCGGCGTAGACTACCGTAGAGCTGGCGAAGACGTAGTGGCCTGCTCGCCCCTCGAAGATGTCCACCATGCTCTGGACATCTTCGAGCACGTAGGCGCTGATATCGAAAACCACGTCGAATTCCTCAGGGCCCAGTACCTCTTTCAGCTGTTGGCGGTCCTTTCTATCGGCGTAGAGGCGCCGCACCTCCCTCGGCACTGGGGCCTCGGTGATTCCCCTATTGAGTATGGTAACGTTATGCCCGTACCGTACTAGCTCTTGCACCAGGTGTAGGCCATTGAATCTGGTGCCACCCATGACTAGGGTATCCATGTGTCACCTCCTGTCTAAACGCTTCGGTGAGGTGCTTACGCCCCTCTTGGCTATGTCTGCAAACCTTCATGCGTCACCCTTTCCAAACGAATGGACGACACGTGCGATACTATTCTAGCCCGAGACTCAATTGTAGTCGAGGGGGGCCAAATAGTCATCGATGGAAGATTGGTCAGACCGCGACCAGCACTCTGCCGTCCTCGAGTAGCGTTGTAGGGTGCCCGCGACGTTCACCCGAAATGCGTCCGGGGGTGGACCACTCTCCCGCATATGGCTCCTACACCTGCACCGAGCCGCTATCTCCAACGACCAGCACCCTACCGTCTGCCAGAAGTGCTGTGGTGTGATTCTTGCCACGTGCCCCTCAGCAATGCTACCCGCAGAGGGCCACGTCCCAGTGGAGTCG
>JASLXI010000028.1 GCA_030740415.1 Dehalococcoidia bacterium | reverse complement strand
CTCCGTCCCCCACTATCTGGGCGGCGACGACAATAGCTTTCGACATACATGTAGGAGCGTGCATTGCGAAAGTGACTTTGTTCAACTCAGGCATGTTCTTGACGAGCCAGTCGGCGCTCATTGAGCTGATCCCGTCGTTGGGATTGTCAGTGGGCTCGTATGTTCTGGCGAAATCCTCTGGGATGGGTCTCGGCGCCCATGGTTCCCCCGTGCAATCTGGAACGACCACAAGGCCGTCGATGGCCTCTGGGGAAATTCCCGCATCCTCCAAGGCCTTGTTAACTGCAATAATGGTGTTTGCGCCCACGCTGGTTTCAGGCTTTTCGTCCCACCGCCGGGCTGTCGGAGAGCACCCGAGCCCCGCCACGGCTACCTTCCCCCTGTGTTCCCATATTCCCAGTTCTTCTCTCTCTCTGTACAGCGAAAGCGGAGCCAACGGAGTTGGTGCCATTTATTCACTCCTCCCTATTAGTAGCTATGCCTCGGAGAAGGCTAGTCAGTTTAGTGCACAACGCGCCATTCAGGAATCAATTGACCCGGTGCTGCACTCGCCACAAATACGACCTCAACAGAGGCTCCTACCGGAACCTCATCTACTGGCGTTCCAGGAAGGTTAGAGAAAAACTGGATATCCGGGTCTTCTTCGATCTGTACAATGGCAACGTTGTATGGCTGTTCCGCCTGGAACATTCTGAGACGAGAGTCATAGACCACTACATAGTCATCTATGGTTCCTCGTCCGCTAACCGCACTCCACTCAAGATTCTCTGCAGAGTTACATTGGAAGCACCTTGCTTCCGGCGGGTACTGCATACGGTCGCAAGTGGTGCATCTTTGAACCGTTAGTCGTCGTTCGTTCGCCGCCTCCCAGAAGGGTTTACTCACCTCATCAGGAATCGGTACAGGTCTTGGCATGGCGACCTCCTTCTGGGCCTGTATCTGTGCAACCTTCCCAGGGACCTTAAGCTTCAAATCAACTAGACCGTGATACCGGGACTCTTAAACTAGCCAGCCGGCCAGTCCTATCGCATTTTGAAAATGTGTCTAATGCATCTAATTTGCAAGTAGGTGAGATGGTAGTCTGTGCGGAAAAACAGCATCACCTAGTTTGTATTCAGCGGAATAATCGGGAAGCGAGGACTCTACCACTGAGCTACACGGGTTCATCTAGCTCGCATTTTAGGTGGCCTAATTGGCGTAGTCAAGTGGTCAGCGAGAATACTGGAATTAAACAGGCAGCTGCCTGTCGGATTCAGATCTGGGTTAACGCTCATAATTAGCAGGTTTGACACGCATGACTACGCACTGCTTTTGCTCGCGACCTTGAGAGTAAAGCTGCTAATTGTGGGCTTCTATGGAGATGTCAAAGTGGATCATCCGCACTCCTTGTTCGCGTCATTGGCAGAATTGCAGAGGGGTTCTGCATGCCAGCGGATTCCTCTTCGTGGTCTTACTATAGACGAAGTAGAGCGGATGGTCGGTGCTATTATGGGCCAGGAAGCACGTTGAGCCCTAGCTGAGGGAGTCCATCGCTGGAGAAGAATAAGAAATACAATCCCAGGGCGATGAATCCCAATACAACACCTAATCCGGGCCGTTGACGTCGTGACACGAGGAACCATACGCTTCCCCGGCCAAAACGATGCCCAGCACGGCGATCACCAGTGGATTGGGGTAGACCTTGTACCCGTCACCGTTCGAATCCACCATGTCAGCGTTATTGAGCACTTGGAGGTTGCCAGATCTTTCGTCGCTCTCGAAATCAGCTGGTTCATGGCCCTCACCGCCTACTATTCGTGCCCCTGAGATGGGGCCATTAGAAACCGAGAGATATAAACCGAGAGGCTCGATACAAACTACAAGTGGAGTAAAAAGCCAATTCAAGAGAAATCAAGAAGGACTAGCCGGTATGACGGGGTACATCGAGAAGTCGGTGACGCCTGCCTCTGACAACACATCCTCATCGTATAGTATGCGCCCCGTGTAGGTCCGAGGGTCCTGGGCGCAGATGTACACAGCAGCGTCCCCCATAATCTGGCCGTCTTCCCGTCTTCCCAGATAGGCCTCCATGAACCAGCGCACACCCTCAGAGGCGATGCCCTTCTTGGGTGAGAGGGAGTTGACGCCAACCCCGTCCTGCCACACTTCATGGGCCAGCCCCTGGGTGAACCGATTCAGATGCGCCTTACTCGCCGAATAGGCGGTGCCGCGGGTGCCGGTTGTAGTATAGGGTCCAGGGCCCGGACCTCCCGATCCTCCTCCCGCAGAGATGTTGATGATGTGGCCCCACCCCTGGCGCTTCATGTAGGGCAGAGCGAACTTGCAGCAGAAGAAAGGGCCATATATGTTCACTCGGCAGAGCGAGTCCCAGTGGCTTGCCGAGATCTCTTCGATCTTTCCGGGGAAGACAAGGACCGCGGCGTTGTTCACCAGGATGTCTATCTGCCCATAGTGTTCAAGGGTGCGCTGCATAAGCGCCTCCACCTGCGTCTCATCGGTGACATCACAGCGAACTCCGATGGCCTCTCCTCCAGCCTCACGAATCAGCTTCAGGGTAGACTGAATGCTGCCAGAAACAGGGGTATCCCCTTCTTGTTCCGTCCGTGCCGAGACCACCACCTTGGCCCCCTCTCGGGCAAAGACCAGCGCCATGTCCCTGCCGATGCCACGGCTGGCGCCCGTGATGACCACCACCTTGCCGTTCGGCTTGTCCATTGATACCTCCTTAGAGCAAAGGCAGCCGTACCACGACTGTGTGTTGTGGGTGAACTCTCTCCGTAGTCTTCGGTACTTATATCCTAGGCCTCTTCTGGTCCCATCACCATCATAGCGCCCTGCAATGTAGGGCTCCCAGGATTTGAGGTGAAGGCCAACCTGGGGTTCGGGATTTTGCGGCACATGGAGGCGTCGTAGGTGTGTTGTCCTTGCTCCCAGCCGGGGCAAAGATCCTTGACCTCGCCTCGGAGTTGTCGCACCCCTTCTATGGGACGAAACAACAACGGGAAACCCGGGTGGCTGAAAGACTGATTGCCGCCGTCGGTGCAGGTGGGGAAACGACCGTCTAGCGTCATCACACCGTCCGCAACCATGTCTGGAGCTTCCCCTTTGCCGCAGAAGCCGAACTCCTCATACTGAAGCAGCACGTGGCTGGAGAAGTGGTCGTAGAAGGCCACCACGTTGATATCATCATGCTTAACTCCATCCCGCGCAAGTGTGTCGCGGTAATGCGCCCCCATCTCGTAATACCCGTCTAGGACGGGTGGTTCCACGTAAGAGGAATAATGGGCGTGCTCTCCACCGGTGATGACCTTGATGGGCTTCTTCGGAGTGTCTTTGGCTCGATCCTTGTTGGTGATAATCATTGCGCAGCCGCCATCGTTTACGGTGGAGCACATCAGGAGAGTTAGAGGTGAAGCGATCATCCTGGAGTTCAGTACGTCCTCGGCGGTGAATGGGCCTCGGTTGAAGTAGACGGCGTCGGGGTTGATGTGACCGTAGTTGCGAATGGTGGCTCCTACTTCTCCCATAGCTCGCAGGGCGTTGGGGCCGACCTCGTGGACATACCTCTGGGCCACCAGGGAAAACTGGACAGGCTGGACGGGGAAGGCACCGGGCCAACCGGTGAACTCTGTATAACCCTCGGTCCACGGAGCGTTGATTAAGTCGCGGGGCCGTGCCATGCCGCATACCAGGGCTACCGTATTGAGGTAACCACCAGTGATGAGATGGGCGGCTTCGAGGATCCCCCCGATACCGGGCATTGCGGAACCGGACCACTTCAAATCCTGCTTGAGTTGGTAGGCCCAATCGCCAGCGCGGCCACCAGGTCGGCCTGGTGGCCAGTAGGTTACGTAAGAGAGAATGCCGTCCAGTTCACTCTTGGTCATCCCGGCATCGTCCAAGGCACCGTTGAGGGCCTCCAGTGCCAGAGAGAAGCTGCCCCGACTGGACAAATCCCGGGCCTGCTCGGTGGTGTAGATGCCGACGATGCGTGCGTCCTCAAGACCTCTCATGATCTCCCTCCTAGTGTGAGCATTGGGAAGAAAGTCTCCATCTGCCGCCATGGTTCTGTGGGAAAGGTATCAGCGTGGAAGAATAGGAATCCTGCCTGATCGGCCACCGCCTCGTCAATGAATCGGTCGCCGACATGGGCGTATTGCCTGGCCGGGAACTGCTCTTTCACGACAGCCAACTGGTGTTTCAAAATCACGAAGTCGAGGTTCACGCCTGCTGCCTGCCAGAGCCGCTGTTGGTCCAGCAAGATGCGGTCCGATGCGCTGCCGACAATGTGCCCAGCGCCTTGCAGTGAGCATACGGTCTCCACGGCTACTGCGCCGGGCGGGTCCCCGAACACCATGGTCCCGTCAATATCAAAGCTGACCACTAAAGACGATGCATTCATCTCAAGACTGGTGTGGCCGGAAGTGGTAGAAGGACACCTCCCCCGCATCTTCGAAGGAGACTTCTACCGGCATGCCAATGTAGACATTGCTGGGGTCCACATCGATGACGTCGCTGAGGATGCGGGGGCCCTCTTCTAGGTCAACGACCACCACCACGTAGGGGGCCTTAAAGGCTGGAGTGGCTGCGCGGTGTATGACAGTGAAAGTGTGTATAGCGCCCCGTCCAGATGATTGCGTCCACTCCAAGGTCTCCGTTAGACAGGTACGGCAGGCCTGCTGGGGCGTCCACACGTATTCGCCGCACTGGGTGCACCGCTGAAGCATCAACTTGCCCTGTTTGGTGGCATCCCAGAAGGGCTTGGTAAGCCACGATGGACTAGGCATGGGCCTCTTCCAGTCACCTTCAGTCGTCATAGCGAACCTCCAAGGCCGAAGTGCAGGCTACTAGAGTACTCGATAGTACGTTACCATACCTCCAATGACATTTCCAGTGTGGCAGGGCAATGTAGGTCGCCATGCTGATGACGGCGATCTACATTGCCCTAGAAGATTTTGCTCTAGTCTGGGATTCGACTACAGACTGCGCTGGATGGAGATCCGTAACGCGGAAGATCGTCTGAGCTAGCTAGCAAACAGAGGGTTCGGTTCCTCCCAAGCCACGATGCGGCGCTCCCTGTACTCGTCGATTTGTTCATCGCCATAGCCCAACTCCTGCAAAACATCGCGGGTATGTTGCCCGACATATGGGGCAGCCCTAAAGCGCCCCAGCATTTCGGAGAAGTGCACTATCCCTCCCGGGCGAACGTACCTACCGTATCGCGGGCTTTCCTCCTCTACTTCTACCGCTAGTTCGTTGTCTGCTGCATGAGGATCATCCAGGAAGAACTCCTCTCTCTCTGTATCGGCCACGCGAACACAGGCTACATCCTCAGGTGTCAGCAGTTCCTCCCACTCCGTCGCCGTGCGGCCAGCAAATAACTGGGATATCACTTCTGTAAGTTCTACATCGTGGGCACTACGGGCCGCGAGCGCAAAGCGGGGATCGCTCAGCAGGTCCGTACGCCCCACCGCACGGCAGAATTTCGCCCACTCCTCCTCGAACAGACAGGCAAGAAATACCCATCCTTCCTTAGCCTCGTATAGCCGGTAGAGGGCGTGTAGACCATAGCAATCCGCATCGGGGATAGCATATGAGGGCCGACCGGAGAAGTCATAAGCCTCGCCAAAGTTGGCCCATGCGTTGGCGCACATCATGGTCACCTGGATGGCCTGACCCTGGCCGGTGCGTTCCCGATCCCAGAGGCCTAGCATGATAGCGGTGCCGATGCTCTGTGACGTATTGATATCGGGATTACCTTCGTTGGCCCGCATGAGCTGACGGGAAGTTTCCTTGATCTCATCCATAGTCATGGGCTGGTGGGCAGGAGGGGGCATGGCCCGACCCGCTTGACGCGAGGCACCACCGAATAGCGCACCAGGAACAGGATGGGCACCCGGACGTCGATTATGGGGACCTGTGGCTCCATAAGCCCCCACATACACGTGGATAAGGCGAGGGTTAATGTGCCTGCAGGTCTCGTAATCGATGCCTAAACGGTCTGGCGCTCCTGGCCGGAAGTTGTGCAACAGCACGTCGGCTTTGGCAATGAGCTTGTGGATGAGTTCCTGGCCTTCCTTGGTCTGGAGATTTACCTGTATGCACTCTTTGCCATTATAGGTTCTGAGATTGGTAAAGTTTGTGCCAGCGGCCCCCATTCGAAGCTGCTCGCGTTCTGGAGTAGCATCTATCTTGATGACCCGCGCTCCCAGGTCGGCGATCATTGAGGCGCCGTAGGGCCCGGCGAGGACAGTGGAGAAGTCCAGCATTGTGATGTCCTCCATGGGATGGAGGGGCGCACGATCATCGCCCCCGCCGTTGCCGTCACCCACTGCGGGCACCGGGGGCCTTTCAGCCATCCCAGCCAGGACCTGTTCGGTGTGTTGGCCCAGGTCCGGGGCAGGCCCACCGACCTTCCCAGGGGTATCGGCCAGGTCCGCCAGCAGACCCACGATCTTCATCGGACCCACCCGCGGGTCGTTGATCTCCACTACGTGACGATTATGCCCGAACTGCTCGTGCTGCATCCCCTCCACAGTGTACAGATAAGGTTCCGCAGCGATGTCTCCATCCTTCACGTAGATGTCCATCCACTCGTCGAGGGTTTTCTCCTGCATACGCTCCAGGATCATCTCTCGCAGAACCTCCCGGTTCTCCTCGGTCAGGTTGGGCAGGGTCTTGAAGCGCTCGTCCTCATAGACCCAACCCAGACCGATGGCATGGAGATGTGCGGGTAACAGTCGGGGGCCCTGCCTGTTGTTGGCGTGCTGGAGCCAGCGGCCGTCCTTGGTCCGGACAGGGATGTATTCCAGGGTTGGCACCCGCAACAAAGCTGCCAATGGGTCGGCAGGGAAGCGCTCCGAGTCCTTACGATGGAAGAAGCCATTGATCAGCCCCCCGAAGTCGTAGGGGATCATGCCCTGCATCAGGCTGGTCTGTACCCACTGCCCACGACCGGTCTTTTCTCGAATACGGAGCGCGGCCAAGATACCCCGTACAGCAGCCTGACTCGCTGCCCAGCTTGCCGTCTGGACCGCGACGTAGGTTGGGCCCTCGCGCAGAGTCTGGCCTGCAAAAACCGACATCCGGCCAGTCTTAGCAGCGATGACTCCTTCGTAGTCCTTCAGGTGCTTGAGTCGCCCCTTCTGGCCAAAGCCGGTTATGGAGCAGTACACCAGACGAGGATTGTTCCGAGAAAGTGTCTGGTAGTCAATGCCCAAACGCTGGGTCGCCCCAGGCCGGGAGGACTCCAACACCACATCGGCACTCAGTGCCAGGGCCTCTGCCCGCTCGCGACCCTCAGGGGTCTCTAGGTCCAAGATAACGCTCTTCTTGCCACGGTTCCACGCCAGGCGCGTAGGATGGGAACGGAAGGGGTTGCCTGTCGGCGGCTCCACATTTATGACTTCGGCACCGAAATCAGCCAGCACCGCTGTCGCCAACACTCCCGACATCCCCCAGCCAAAATCCAGTACGGTCAACCCGTTGCACGGTCCTGCCATAACACATCTCCTCCGTTCCTAGAGCCTGGAAACCCGACGCAATGTGAAGGGGCTTGACCTCTATATCCTCAGGCGTGTGATGTTTCTAACTACCACGAAGCCGAGGGTCCAGGATATCCCTTAGAGCGTCTCCAAACAGGTTGAACCCGTACACTGCCAACGATATAGCCACCCCTGGCCATATCGCCATCCATGGAGCAACCTGCCAGTACTCTCTCCCCCTACCTGCTAGCATGCCGCCCCAGGTGGGTGTGGGTGGTGGGACACCCATGCCCAGAAAGCTTAGGCTTGCCTCAGAGATGATGGCGGTGCCCAGCGCAGCGGAAGCTATTATCAGCCAAGGAGCGATACACTGAGGCATGATATGCTGTGCCATGATGCGCACGTTCGTAGCACCAATAGCCCGGGCCGCCATTACGTACTCCGTCTCCTTCACCGCCAACGCCTGCGACCTCACTATGCGGTTGGCCCTGGGTATCTGCACTATTCCTATAGCCAGCACCACGTTGTTCAAACCAGTTCCAAGCGCAGCCATAATGGTGAGAGCCATGATAAGGGTTGGAATGGACATCATGGCATCGAACACTCGCTGCATCGCGATGTCGACCTTCCCGCCGTAGTAAGCACTCATTAATCCTAGGACGCCACCTGTCCCAGATCCGAAAGCGACGGCGAGTATCCCGACGTAAAGGGAAATCCGAGCGCCGTGTACAATCCGAGCCCACATGTCCCTTCCCAGGTCGTCTGTGCCTAGCCAGTACGTCAAGGATGG
>JASLXI010000283.1 GCA_030740415.1 Dehalococcoidia bacterium | reverse complement strand
TAGGTCAACCGTGCTATTTCAAAAGGGGCAGAGGCGTGGCGACCTCGCTGTCAAACGGCCTCTTACGACCTAGGCTCTCAATGAGCGGAAAGGGTCGCCCTTAGCCTTTATAGGCTACCAATTGGTACACAAGGACAAAACGAAGCCCCCTGACATAGCGTTAGGGATCCTTTTCGTGCCTAGAATAATGGTGGGCGATACTGGATTTGAACCAGTGACCTCTTGCGTGTGAAAAGTGCGCTCGGTTGTCTCCACGTGTAGACCACTGTTTATCCCTGAAGGCATTTATAACTGAACTGTCCACTGGTGTAAACAACTGTTGATTGGCGTTAGGTTACAAACTAGGTTACAAATCCTGTAATTGGTGTACATAAGCAAAACCCTAATGTTTTTCGAGGAGCTCAACGAGGAATTTCCCTGCTTCCTCGCTTGAGTATCAGCAAGTTTCCAGCGAGAATCAGGGCGATCCCGATTCCAGCATAAGCCGACCACCGATATCCCTCGACAA
>JASLXI010000282.1 GCA_030740415.1 Dehalococcoidia bacterium | reverse complement strand
CCTCACAGGCATCGAGAACCTGCGGCAGGGCATCGGTCTGCACGCCTACGGACAGCGGGACCCTCTCGTCATGTACAAAAAAGAGGGCCACGAGATGTTCCAGAGTCTCCAGGAGCGAATCCAGCGTGACGTGGTACACAGCATATATCACATAGGCGTCTCCCAGAACGGCCAGCCGGGCAAGGGCAAGCAGTCGGGCGCGGCCAGGGCCGCCACCAAGCCCCAGAGCGTGATGACCAACGTTGTCGGTAATCGTAACAAGGAGCCTGTGGCCTCCGGCGCAAGCAAGGTCGGACGCAACCAGCAGTGCCCATGTGGAAGCGGCAAGAAGTACAAGAGGTGCCACGGGGCCTGAGGGTGGTCAGTGGTCGTCTGGCTTGGCCGTTAACCTCACCCCTGCCAGATCAGAGTGCCATTCGCGGTTAAGGGAGTCCCGTCTCCGCGGCGGAGAGGGGAAACAGGGGTGAGGTCGTATCGCTCCTCACTACCGACAGGAGTCTCCTGTGGATAACCG
>JASLXI010000281.1 GCA_030740415.1 Dehalococcoidia bacterium | reverse complement strand
AAAAATAATTGACCTGAAAAGACGATCAGGGTTAACGGTCTGTGCATTGTACATAGTTGGATAAACATTAAGAATTTGTTATGTGGAGAAAGGCATTCTTACACAATAGGAATTCGACCAGAGGAAGAAAGAACTTCTTGCAAAGACGTAACCTTGTTGATTCTTGTTTCTTGGGATTGAGTAAGGTTGAAGCGTTGCAAACGCTCGCTTGTGCCGCTGTCCCCACCTACCTCATAACAGCCTTATAAGTCTTAACAGCATCCTAGTACAAGGCCCTTTATACAGTGTCAGGGTTATCTTATCTATTTATATAAGGGAAACTATTGGGGATTCCCCCCTAGAAATACTTCCCAAATCCGTACTCAAAACAGACCGTCTCACAGATATAGCATACCGTTAACACGTATTGAGAAATAAAGAGAACTTTGTGTTAATCGACGGGAAGACCTATAGCATACGATTGGAAGGGCTGTAGGCTCGGCGAGATTCGACCTCTCGACCATCGGTTATATTAACTCCTGGTACGTAATC
>JASLXI010000280.1 GCA_030740415.1 Dehalococcoidia bacterium | reverse complement strand
ATCGAGGCGCACGGCTCAGGACACTCCGAGGCTATTGTTACCGAGGACTACTCCGCGGCCATGCGGTTCCTCAACGAGGTGGACTCCAGTGCGGTGATGGTCAACGCGTCTACGCGCTTCAACGATGGGGCGCAGTTCGGGCTCGGGGCCGAGGTCGCCATAAGCACCAACAAGATGCATGCCCGGGGCCCCATGGGTCTCCGTGAGCTGACATCCTACAAATGGGTCGTGGTGGGGACAGGTCAGGTTCGGGCCTGAACTGCGGACCCGACGAACGGGAAGGCAAGGGAAACAGATGGCTGACTTCAATTTCACGCGAGAGGCCAGGACCCCGTACTCCGAATGCTACACGATCCTCGAGGACGACAGTACCGTCGGAAGGATCGACATACACTACGCCGACAACGTCGTCCACGCGACAATGACGGTTGGCGAGAGCTTGACCACCGACGGCATCCAGGAGCTGATCGACAGGGTCTCTGAGGAGATTCTGGACGCGGTGGGGATAGTCCGGCAGGAGGTGATCGTACACGTCCA